>NZ_JAWSTH010000013.1:0-86061 GCF_033542075.1 Conexibacter stalactiti | reverse complement strand
GCGGGCGGCGACGGCGGTGCGGGCGGCAACGGCGGGCCTGCCGGCGGCACGGCCAGCGACGGCGGCGGCAGCGGCGGATCCGGCGGCGGAAGCGGTGGTGGCACCGGCGGCAGCAACGGCGGATCCGGCGGCAACGGCGCGCCGGGCGCGCCCGGCGCCGACGGCGGCACGACCGCGCCGACCGGCAACCTCGGCGACACCGTCAGCAGCACGACCGGAGCGCTCGACCAGACCGTCACGCAGACCGGCGCGGCGCTCGACGAGACCGTGCAGGGCGTGACCGATCCCGTCGGCGAGGTCGTCAACCAGGTCGCGCCCGGCGTCGGCGACACCGTCGCGCAGACCGGCGGCGCCGTCGGCGGCCTCGTGAGAGGCACGACCGGCGTCGTCGGCGGGGTGCTGAGAGGGACCGGCGACGTCGTCGGCGGCCTGCTCGGCGGCGCGAGAAGATAGCCCCGCGGGCGACCGCGACGACCGCACCTGCGGACCGCGGCGCGAGCGGATGGCGCGAGCCGGCATAATCACGCCGGCCATGGCCGCGACTCAACAGCTCTCCAACGTGCTTCCGCTCGGCAGCAGCATCAACGACCTCGGACATCTCGAGATCGGCGGCTGCGACGCCGTCGAGCTGGCGCGCGAGTTCGGCACGCCGGCCTACTTCGTCGCCGAGGACGACATCCGCACGCGCGCCCGCGCCTTCGTCGAGGCGCTGAGAGCCCGGCACGACGACTTCGACGTCCTCTTCGCCTCCAAGGCGTTCCCGTGCACCGCCGTCTACCGGCTGCTGGCCGAGGAGGGGCTCGTCTGCGACGTCGCCTCGGGCGGCGAGCTGCACCTGGCGCTGCGCGGCGGCTTCGACGCCAGCCGCATCTACCTGCACGGCAACGCGAAGTCGCTGGCGGAGCTGGAGCAGGCGATCGACGCCGGCGTCGGCCACGTCGTGCTCGACTCGTTCATGGACATCGATCGGCTGGAGCGGGTCGCCGCCGACCGCGGCGTCCACCAGGCGGTGCTGATCCGCGTCACGCCCGGCGTCGCCGGCAGAACGCACGCGAAGATCTCGACCGGCCAGGCCGATTCGAAGTTCGGCTTCGGGCTCGACGACGCGAGGCTCGCGATCGAGCGGCTGCGCAGATCGAACAGCCTCAACCTCGTCGGCCTGCACATGCACATCGGCTCGCAGCTGCTGTCGCTGGAGGCATACCGCCCGGCGGTCGAGGCGCTCGCGACGCTCGGGGACTTCCCGACGTACAACTTCGGCGGCGGCCTCGGCGTCGCCTACACCGCCGGCCAGCAGCCGCCGGCGATCGAGGACTACATCGACACGAAGATCAGCGCGCTGCACGAGATCCTCGGCCGCGACAAGCGAATCCTGATCGAGCCGGGCCGCTCGCTGGTCGCCAACTCGACGGTCACGATCTACACCGTCGAGACGATCAAGCGCAACGTCTCGACGTGGGTCGGGGTCGACGGCGGCATGTCCGACAACCTCCGCCCGATGCTCTACGGCTCCGTCTACGAGGCGTTCTTCGCCGACCGCGCCGCGCTCGCCGGCACGGGCGAGAGAGCGCACGTCGCCGGCAAGCACTGCGAGTCGGGCGACGTGATCGTGCGCGACGTGCCGCTGCACGAGCCGAAGGCCGGCGACCTGCTCGTCACGCCCGCGACCGGCGCCTACGGCCACGCGATGGCGAACAACTACAACGGGATCCCCCGACCGCCCGTGATCTTCTGCAAGGACGGCGACGCGCGCGTCGTCGTCCGGCGCGAGACCTACGACGATCTGGCAGCCCGTGACGTCTGAGCCGACGCCGTTCCGCATCGGGCTGCTCGGCTACGGCACCGTCGGTGCCGCCTTCGCCGAGCTGCTGCCGCAGCGCGCCGCGCAGATCGCGCACGTGACCGGGCTCAAGCCGGAGATCGGCGGCGTGCTGACGCGCTCCAGAGGCGACTTCGAGCAGATCCTCGCCGACAGCGACCTGATCGCCGAGCTGATCGGCGGGATCGAGCCGGCGCGCGACTACGTGATCCGCGCGATGCGCGCCGGCAAGCACGTCGTCACCGCCAACAAGCAGCTGCTCGCCCAGCACGGCGAGGAGCTGTGGGCGATCGCCCGCGAGGAGGGCGTGCAGCTGCGCTTCGAGGCGGCCGTCGCCGGCGTCGTGCCGGTCATCCGCGTGCTGCAGGAGTCGCTCGCTGCCGCGCACGTCGAGCGGATCCACGGGATCGTCAACGGCACCTCCAACTTCATCCTCAGCGAGATGGCGCGCACCGGCGCGCCGTACGCCGACGTGCTCGCCGAGGCGCAGCGGCTCGGCTATGCCGAGGCCGACCCCGCCGAGGACGTCAACGGCAAGGACGCCGCCGCCAAGATGGCGATCCTCGCGCGCCTCGCCTTCGACACGCCGGTCCACCTCGATCAGGTCGTCTACGAGGGGATCGAGCGGATCGGCCCCGACGACCTCGAGTACGCGAGGGACCTCGGCCTCGGCCTGAAGCTGATCGGCACGGCCGAGCGCGTCAACGGCGGCATCTCGGTGCGCGTCCACCCGGCCTTCCTCTACGCGCGCCACCCGCTCGCCTCGATCGACGGCCCCTTCAACGCCGTCACGGTCGAGTCCGAGGCGATCACCGAGATCACGATGTCCGGCCCCGGCGCGGGCGGTCCGCAGACGGCCAGCGCCGTGCTCGGCGATGTCGTCAGCGCGATGATCCCGCCGGCCTCGACGCCGGAGACGAGCGCGAGGCTCGAGATCGTCTCCGACGTCGTCTCGTCGTTCTACCTGCACCTCGAGGTCGTCGACGAGCCGGGCGTGCTGTCGCGCATCACCGGCGTCCTCGGCGAGCACGGGATCTCCGTCAAGTCGGTCGTGCAGAAGGGGCTGGGCGACAACGCGCGGCTGGTGATGGTCGTCCACCCGATCCTGGAGTCGCGCTTCTTCGCGGCCATCGAGCAGATCGCGACGCTGGAGACGCTGCGGACCGATCCGCGCGCGATCCGCGTCATCGAGGAGGAGTTCTCAGCATGAGCGTCGGTCTGATCGAGCGCTACCGCGACCGCCTGCCGTTCGCCGCCGACGATCCCGTCGTCACGCTCGGTGAGGGCTCGACGCCGCTGATCCACGCTCCGACGCTCTCCGACCGCGTCGGGGCCGAGGTCTGGATCAAGTTCGAGGGGCTCAACCCGACCGGCTCGTTCAAGGACCGCGGGATGACGTGCGCCGTCTCGGCCGCCGTGCGCGAGGGGGCGGAGGCCGTCATCTGCGCCTCGACCGGCAACACCTCCGCCAGCGCCGCCGCCTACGCCGCGCGCGCCGGTCTGCGCTGCGTCGTGATCGTGCCCGAGGGCCGGATCGCGACCGGCAAGCTGGCGCAGGCGCTGATGCACGGCGCGCGCGTGATCGCGCTCAACGGCAACTTCGACGAGGCGCTCAAGCTCGTGCGCGAGGTCGTCGACCGTCATCCGATCGCGCTCGTCAACTCGGTCAACAGATACCGCCTCGAAGGGCAGAAGACGGCCGCCTTCGAGATCTTCGAGCAGCTCGGCGCGATCGACGCCCTCTGCATCCCCGTCGGCAACGCCGGCAACATCACCGCGTACTGGAAGGGCTTCAACGAAGTCGACCAGAAGCCGGCGATGTTCGGCTTCCAGGCCGCCGGCGCGGCGCCGCTGGTCGAAGGGGCGCCGGTCGCCAACCCGCAGACGGTCGCGACCGCGATCCGGATCGGCAACCCGGCCCGCTGGGAGGAGGCGATGAACGCGATGACCTCCTCGCACGGCGCCGTCAGAGCTGTGACCGACGCGCAGATCCTCGACGCGTACCGCTTCCTCGCGTCGAGAGAGGGCGTCTTCGTCGAGCCGGCCTCGGCCGCCTCGGTCGCCGGGCTGATGGTCCACGGCGCCGGCGGCGCCGAGCGCGTCGTCTGCGTCTGCACCGGCCACGGCCTGAAGGATCCCGACACCGCGCTCGACCAGGTCGGCGGCGTGCTGCCGTGCGAGCCGACGCTGACGGCGGTCGAAAGCGCCGTCCTCGGCTAGCGCGGGGAGCAGCGCGATGGATCGCCGCCGCGTCGTCCGCGTCCCCGCCTCCTCGGCCAACCTCGGGCCGGGCTTCGACGTGCTGGCGGCCGCGCTGTCGCTGCGGCTGGAGGTCGAGGTGGTCGAGACCGGCCGCTTCGCGATCGAGACCGACCTCGACATCGCCAGAGACCGCCGCAACCTCTGCGTGCGCGCCTTCGAGCGGCTGCACCCGTCGACCGACTTCACCTTCCGCATCAGATCGGAGATACCGCTCTCCGGCGGGCTCGGCTCCAGCGCCGCGGCGATCGTCGCCGGCCTGACGGCGGCCGACCACCTCTTCGAGCTCGACGCCGACGTCTTCAAACTCGCCTGCGAGGTCGAGGGTCATCCCGACAACGTCGCCGCCGCGCTCTACGGCGGCGTCGTCATCTGCGCCGACGGCGAGGTCACGCGAATCGACCCGCCGACCGGCCTGGAGGGGCTGCTGGTCGTGCCGCACGAGGCCGTCCGCACGGCCGCCGCGCGCGCCGCGCTGCCGGCGGAGGTGCCGATGGGCGACGCCGTCCACAACGTCGCGCACGTCGCGCTGTTGACGCTCGGGCTGGCGCGCGGCGACTGGGAGCTGGTCGGCCGCGGCCTCGACGACCGTCTCCACCAGCCCCACCGCGCCCACCTCTACCCGAAGTCGGCCGAGCTGGTCCGCGACGCGCGCTCGCTCGGCGCGCTGGGGGCGACGATCTCCGGCGCCGGCCCGACGGTGCTCGTCTGGAGCCACTACGAGCAGACCGCCGCGGTCGCCGAGGCGCTGCGCGCCCGCGCCGCCGGCTGGGCGAGAGTGTTTCGCGTCCCGTTTGAGACGCAGGGCGCGGACGTCGTCGCGCTCGGCTGAGCGCCCGCTCAGGCGCGGATCGTGACGATGGTCCCCAAGGGGACCGTGTTGACCGCTCTGCGGATCGCCTCGGTCGGGGCGCGCAGGCAGCCGAGGCTGGCGCGCGTGCCGATCGTCTCCGGCAGGTTGGTCGCGTGGATCGCGATCCGGTCACCGCCGCCCCAGCCCTGCGGCGTCGCGGTCTGATGGCCGCTGAGCGCGAGGATGCAGCAGCCGTAGGGCGATGAGGAGGACTGCGTCAGCAGCTTGTCCGTGACGGCGAAGCGACCGGTCGGCGTCGGCGTGCCCTCGCTGCCGATCGCGACCGGGAAGCGCTGCACGACGCGGCCGTTGCGGCGCACGACGACCTCGCGGCGGCTCAGCGAGGCGTCGATCCGGTAGCCGCTGCGGTGCGATTCGAGCGTCGCGCGCGCGGAGATCCAGCCGATGCGGCCGTTCGGCAGCTGCGGCGTCAGCACGCCGAGCCAGCCGTCGCGCTGGCGCACGATCGCCAGCACCGTCGGCGAGTCGAACTCGGTTCTCGGCCGCAGCCGCCCGATCACGCGGCCGCCGGGGGCGTCGCGCAGGGCCGTCGATCGCTTCAGGTGGACGGTCTGCTGCGGGGCGGCCGCGGCGGCGGCTGTGCGGGATGGTGGCGACGCCTCGGCGGCCGGTTGCGCGCCGCCGGGCGCGGCGGCCGCGGCGGGCTCGTTGCCGCCCGCCGGGGGCTCGACGGCGGTCGCGGGCGCATCCGTCTCCGCCTCCGCGTCAGCGGCCCCTGCCGCGCCTGATGGCGCGGCCTGCTGCGCCGGCGCCGTGCTGGGGGTGCCGGTCGTCGGCAGTTGGACGGTGACGGTCTGCTGCTGGAGCGCCTCGGCGACGGGGTCGTCGCCGCCGCAGGCGGCGAGCACGGCCGCGAGCGACAGCGCGGTGGCCACGCTGATCGCGCGGACGACGATGGGGCGGGGGAGCGGCGACATCGGCTCCCTCAAGAGTACGGTGCGACGGTGGCGCGCCGGCGCGCTCGGCGCGTGGCCGGTGCCGCCGGCGCTACGCCGCCGGGCCGTGGCCGTTGGAGGCGGCCTCGATCAGCGGCTTCAGTCTGCGGCGGGCGCCTCTGAGGCCGAGCCGTCTCAGCAGCTCGTCGCTGACGTGCAGGTAGTCGAGTCCGAGGTCCGGCCGATAGTCGACGATCGACAGTGCCCGCTCGGCCGACTCCGCGTACGCGATCGAGGAGCGGATCGTCTGCTCCAGCAGCTTCTCGCCGAAGTGCTCTCTGAGCGAGTCGTACGCCTCGCGCGAGTGGCGCGTGCGCATGTCGGCGATGTTGAGCACGACGCCGAGCCACTCCAGCTCGGGGTTGAGGTTGTCGCGCGCCAGCTCGATCACCTCGAGCGCCTGCTCGACGCCCTGCATCGCGAAGTACTGCGCCTCGGCCGACAGCAGTGCCCAGTCGGCGGCGACGAGCGCGTTGACGGTCAGCAGGCCGAGCGCCGGCGGGCAGTCGATCAGGATCACGTCGTAGTCGGACTTGACGTCTCTGAGCGCGCGTCTGAGCGTCAGCTCGCGGCCCATCTTGCCGCCGAGCGTCAGCTCGGCCTCGGCGAGGCCGAGGTTGGCGGGCAGGACGTCGTCGTGGATCGCGTCCGCGGCGGCGGCGCGGCCGCCGAGCACGTCGCCGACGGTCGGCTCGGCGGTCGGGTCGACGTCGAGGTAGTCGGACAGGTTGCCCTGTGGATCGAGGTCGACCGCGAGCGTGGCGAGGCCGACGCGACGGAAGACGTCCGTCAGCGTGCGCACCGTCGTCGTCTTGCCGGTGCCGCCCTTCTGGGAGAGGACCGCAATCGTGACCGCCATCGAGCCGCGCACTATACGCGCGCGGCTCTCAGGTTCAAGCCGGTTGCGGCTGCTGGACCGCGGAGAACTCGCGCGTCCCGCTGACGGCCGGGACGTCGACGAAGTACAGGTGGTGTCTGCCGACGACCAGCTCGTCGCCGTCGCGCAGCGTGTGCCACTCGACCCGCTCGCCGTTGACGAAGACGCCGTTGAGGCTGCGGTCGTCGAGCACGCGGACGCCGTCGGCGCGGCGTACGACGAGCGCGTGGCGTCGCGAGACGGTTGGATCGTCGAAGCGCACGTCCGCGGCGAGGCTGCGGCCGATCCGCGTCCACTCGCGGGTCAGCTCGTGCACGACCGCCTCGCCGTCCTCCTCGTACGCGAGGTACTGGCCGGCCTCGTCGAGGCGGGTGCGGACACCGTCGAGCCAGGCGGTGGCCGTGCGCTCCATGTGCTCGGGGACGGTGTCGGCCGATGGGTTCTGGGATGTGAAGAGCGACGCGCGCACGTACTGCGCTCCGCCGCAGCTGGGGCAGGGGGGAAGGGAGTCGGCAGCGGCGAGCGAGACCACGTAGTCGCACTCGACGCAGCGGAACGTGCCGGTGCCAGCGAGGGTTCCCGACGTGTGAGCCTGCATGTCCTTCGACCTCCATTGCGGTGGCCCGGCGCGGGGGCGCCGAGTCGAACGCGCAAGTAACAGGTGTTACGAGCGAAGTATGGTTGCAGCCATCCCGCAGTGGGGGACGCTGCGTCTTTTCTCCTACCCGGCCAACGGGCAGCGAAACTCTAGCCCCGATGCAGAGTTCCGGTGCGTCAGCATGGCGACCTTGCACGATTCGTGTCAGAAAAGGACGCAGCGGGCGCGAAGCCGAAAACAGGGACATGCTTCGTTCGCTCCAGTCACCTGACCTCGAGCGTCAACTGCTGCGGCGCAGCGTGATGGCGCTCTCCGCCGGCCGCGACACCTGCGACGGCTGCCATCGCACACCGCTGCTCGGCGAGCGCGTCCACCGCTACGAGGGTGGCCGCACGCTCTGCGAGCTGTGCAAGCGGGAGCGGCGCGAGCAGCCGGTCGACTCGCGCGTCGTCCACGGCGGCGAGCACGGCACGACGGTGCGCATCACCGATCAGCGCCCCGAGCGCGAGCGCAACCGCCGCTCCCGCCGTCGCACCGCCGACCGCGCGGCATAGCCGGGGTGTCCACGAGCGGGCGTTCGCGCCCGGTCGTCCTTTAGACTTCGCCGCGCTATGGAGCCCGTCACAGCCACCGTCTTCATCGCCCGTCCGCGCGAGGAGATCATCGCGTACCTGAGCGACGTGGCCAACCACCCGGAGTTCAAGGACCACTTCCTCGTGGACTGGCACCTGACGCGCGAGGACAGCGAAGGCGTCGGCGCCGGCGCTCGCTTCCGCGTGAAGATGCCGTTCAACCGCTTCGGCTGGGGCGACTACACGCTCGTCGAGATCTCGGAGTTCCGCGTCGTCGAGCGCGGGCGCAGCGGGAAGTTCAACCGCAACCGCACGATGGGCACCTGGGTGCTCGCCGACGCGCCGGGCGACACGACCCGCGTCGAGTACACCTACGAGGCCGAGTCGAACATGCCGAGCGACCGCCTGCGCGAGAGTCGCGGCTGGTGGAAGCGCAAGACGGCGAAGTCGCTGCGGCGGCTCGCGTCGATCCTGGAAGAGAACCGCGACCGCGGCGGCCGAGTGACGGTCGCCGGCCGCTAGACGGATAGACTCCGCCACCGCTCATGACGAACAGACTTCTTCGAACCCCACCGCTCGTCGGCGCGCTGCTCGTGTCGCTGACGTTCGCGGCCTGCGGCTACAACCAGACGGAACCGGTCACCCACGGGGAGAACGAGTCCGTCAACGTCCAGGCCGGCAACCTCGTCTACCAGGTCCAGATCAGCCGCGCGCTCAACCCCGACGCCGTCGACGACCGCCAGTACCTCGAGGGCGTCGACCCGGCCGAGGCGTCGCTGTCCGCCGAGGACCAGTGGTTCGGCGTCTGGGTTCGCGCCCAGAACACGACCGACACGCCGCACGAGTCGACCGAGGACATCAAGGTCCTCGACGCCTCGGGCAACGAGTACGAGCCGATCGAGCTCGACGAGAGCAACCCCTTCAAGTACTCGGCGCGCGTGATCGAGGAGGCGGGCGGCAACGGCCAGCCGCTCCTCCCCGACCCGGACAGCGCCTCCGGCTCCGGCCCGATCCAGGGCTCGCTCGTGCTCTTCAAGGTGCCGCACACGATCTACCAGGACTCGCCGGTCGAGCTGGAGATCACGCCCACCGAGGGCGGCGAGGCATCCACGGTCCAGCTGGATATGTAAGAACTGCCGCACACGCGGCAGAAGTCTTCCGAACGCCCCGGGCCTCGCGCCGGGGCGTTCGTCGTTGTGGGGACGTTCCGGCCGGGAGGCCGGGAGGCCGGGAGGCGGGGAGGAGCGAGAGGCGGGGAGGAGCGAGAAGCGGGGAGGCCCGCTATCTCGTCCGCTGCAGCGAGGAGACCATCACCTCGCGCGCGGCCGGAGCGGCGACGTCGCCGCCGGCGCCGGCCTCGGTGAACAGCACCCCGACGGCCACGCGCGGTCTGTCAGACGGCGCGTAGGCGACGAACCAGGCGTCGGTGTCGGGGATGTCGTCGGTCAGGTGGTCGGGCACGTCTTCGCCGTCCTCCGGCGCGACGGTGCTGCGCAGCTCCGCCGTGCCGGTCTTGCCGGCGACCGTGACGCCGTCGATCTGGGCGGCGGTGCCGGTTCCCTCGCTGACGACGGCGTCCATCATCTTCGCGACCTCGCGCGCCACTCTCGGCGAGGTGACGCGCACGAAGCGCGGTCTGGCGCCCAGCTCCAGCGTCGGCACCGGCCGCCTGCCGTCGTTGGCGATCGTCGCCGCCACCAGCGTCATCTGCAACGCCGTCGCCTGCACGAGGCCCTGACCGATCGCGGTCGAGCCGACGTTGAGGTCGTCGCCCATCTCGGCCGCCGGCGGCACCGTCGAGACGGCCGCGCCGGGGACCCCGAGGTCCTCGTTGAAGCCGAACCGCTCGGAGACGTCGAGCAGCTTCTGCGGGCCCAGTCTCGCGCCGAGCGGGGCGAAGACCGAGTTGCAGGAGTGGGCGAAGGAGGCGACCAGCGTGCCGCCGCAGTACTCGCCGTTGGCGTTTTGGATCGGAACGCCTGAGAGCAGCGCCTCGCTGACGACCGGGTACTCGCTCGTCGGCTTCGCGATCCCCTCCTCCAGGGCGCCGACGAGCGTCACGATCTTGAAGGTCGAGCCGGGCGGCTGCAGGCCGGAGAAGGCGACGCCGGAGAGCGCGAGCACCTCGCCGGTCGCCGGGTCCATCGCGGCGATCCCGCCGTAGCGGCCGCCGAGCATCGAGATCGCCGAGCGCTCGATCTCCGGGTCGATCGTCGTCTTCACCTCGCCGCCCGGGCGCGGCTCCGATCTCGCCAGCACGCGTGAGCCGCCGAGCAGCCGGCCGCCCGGCACGCCGGCGAGCTGCTGCTGGAAGATCCGCTCCAGCCCGGAGGCGCCGATCTGGGCGTTGTCGGGGTAGCCGAGCGCGCGGTAGAGCGACCGCTCCGCCTCCGGGATCGCCTCCATCTGGCCGACGATCTGGCCGGCGACGTCGGGGATGTCGCTGGTGCGGTCGGCGCCCTTGGCGAGCACGGCGCCGTCGCGTGCCAGCAGCGTGCCGCGCTCCGGCAGCTCGGTCTCACGCGTCAGCTGCTCGCCTCGCTGCAGGTCCGGGAAGACGAGCGACGGCTGCCAGGCGACCCGCGCCTCGTCGCCCTCCTTGCTGACCGGCACGTCGAGGATCCCGTGGACGGTCCCGAAGACGCGCGTGCGGACCGACAGCGCGATCGGGACGACGCCGCCCTCCTGCGATCTGGCGGTGCCGGCGGTCAGCGAGCGGGTCGTCGCGATCGCCGCCGCCTCGCGGTAGGCGGCCTCGAACTCGGCCTGGGGGACGGCCGCTCTCGATCTCTCGTCGAGCAGCGCGTACATCGCTCTGTAGTCGCCTCTGACCCACAGCGCGGCGAACTTCTGCACGGTGTCGCGCTCGGCGCGACCGGGGTCGCGGCCGGCGATCAGGCCGATCGCGAGGGCGATGATCGCGACGATCGCGACCGTCGGCAGGAGTCGGCGCAGCAGGCGGCGCCGCCGCTCGACATCTGCGGCGTTGTATCGCGACGGTCGATGTTGCCGCGCGCCCCCATACCGGCTGCCTGCCTCCACGTGCAGGCGGAGGGTAGATCATCGGAGCGAAAACCGGAAACCCGGGTGTTGCGGTGTGACGCGGCGGAGGCCGGCCGAGCGGCCGCACCCGTCATGCTGTGGCGCTCGTGACCACGATCGACTGGGTCATCGTCGGGCTCGTCGCCCTCTTCGCGTTCTTCGGCTGGATGCGCGGCTTCATCGTCGGCGCGCTGTCGCTCGCCGGCTTCGGGCTCGGCGCGGTGCTGGGCGCCCGCGTCGGCCCGCTGCTGCTGCCCGACGGCTCGCATTCGCCGTACGCGGCGCTGTTCGCGCTGGCTGGTGCGCTGCTCGTCGGCGGACTGCTGTCGAGCGGGCTGGAGACGCTCGGGATGAAGCTGCGGCGGGTCCTGCGGGTGCCCGGTCTCGGCGTGCTCGACGGCGCCCTCGGGGCCCTGCTGACGGCCGCGGTGGCGCTCGGGCTGGTGTGGATCGCCGGCGCCGTCGTGCTGCAGACGCCGGGGATCCGCGACCTGCGCGCCGAGGTGCAGCGCTCGGCGGTGCTGAGACGGCTCAACGAGGCGCTGCCGCCGTCGGGGCCGATCCTCAACGCGCTCGCCCGCTTCGACCCGCTGCCGACGCTGCAGGGGCCGGGCGCCGACGTCGAGCCGCCATCGCGCGAGGTGCTGGACCGGCCCGGGGTGCGCGCGGCTGCGCCGAGCGTCGTGCGGATCCTCGGCAGCGCCTGCGGTCTCGGTGTCGAGGGATCCGGCTGGGCGGCCGGCGACGGGCTCGTCGTCACGAACGCCCACGTCGTCGCCGGCCAGGAGGACACGATCGTGCAGGAGGGCGGCGACGAGCCGTCGCTCGACGCCTCCGTCGTCCACTTCGACGCCCGCAACGACGTCGCGGTGCTGCGCGTGCCGTCGCTCGACGCGCCGGGGCTGGCGCTCGCCGACACGCCCCGCAGCGGCACCGCCGGGGCGATCCTCGGCTACCCGCTGAACGGGCCGTTCGACGTGCGCGCGGCGCGGATCGGGAGAACGCGCACGGTGCTCTCCGACGACGCCTACGGCAACGGCCCGCTACAGCGCTCGATGACGACGTTGCGCGGGACGGTCCGCAGCGGCAACTCCGGCGGCCCGGTCGTCGACGCCGGCGGACGCGTGCTGACGACCGTCTTCGCGGCGACGACGAGCGGCGAGCCCGGCGGCTACGGCGTGCCGAATGCGATCGTCGCCGACGCGCTCGCGCAGGCGCGCCGCGGCGCCACGGTCTCCAGCGGCCCCTGCGCGCGCTGATCCGACGCTGAGCGCGGGCCGCTGCCGAGGGCGCTACGCTCCCGGCCCATGTCGAAGACGCTCGTCATCGCCGAGAAGCCCTCCGTCGGCAGAGACCTCTCCAGAGTCCTGCCCGGCCCGTTCAGAAGAGGCGAGGGCTACCTCGAAGGCCCCGACCACATCCTCACGTGGGCGGTCGGCCACCTCGTCCAGCTCGCCGAGCCCGACGAGTACGACGACAAGTTCAAGAGATGGCGGATGGCCGATCTGCCGATCGTGCCGGAGAAGTTCAGACTGGTCGTGCGCGACGAGCGCTCCAGAAGACAGATGAACGTCGTCAAGCGCCAGCTCGGCCGCGACGACGTCGAACTGGTCATCAACGCCTGCGACGCCGGCCGCGAGGGCGAGCTGATCTTCGCCTACCTGTACGAGAAGGCCGGCTCGAGACTGCCCGTGCAGCGCCTGTGGCTCTCCTCGATGACGCAGACGGCGATCAGAAACGCCTTCGGTCAGCTGCGCGACGGCAGCGAGATGCGCTCGCTCGAGGACGCGGCGCGCTCGCGCTCGGAAGCCGACTGGATCGTCGGCATGAACTCGACGCGCGCGGCGACGATCCGCCTGCGCTCCTCCTTCGATGGCGCCGTCTCGCTCGGCCGTGTGCAGACGCCGACGCTGGCGATCCTCGCTCGCCGCGAGGAGGAGATCCGCGCCTTCAGACCGGAGCCGTACTGGACCGTCGACGCGACCTTCGCGGCCGACGGGGAGCGCGTCTACGACGGCCGCTTCCACGTCGCCGCCGGCAGCGGCGACGGCAGAGGGCCGCGGATCGGCTCGGCCGAGTTCGCGGCCGCCGTCGTCGAGGCATGCCGTGGCACCGACGGTGTCATCTCCAAGCTGGAGAAGAGAAAGCGCAGAGAGCGCGTCCCGCTGCTGTTCGACCTGACCTCGCTCCAGCGCGAGGCCAACTCGCGCTTCGGCTTCTCCGCCAGACGGACGCTCGGCGCCGCCCAGCGGCTCTACGAGGAGCACAAGGCGCTCACCTATCCGCGTACCGCCTCGCGCTACCTGCCGACCGACATGGTCCCGGAGATCAAGCCGATCGCAGAGATCGTCGGCCAGCGCAGCGAGTACGCCGCCGGGGCCAGATACGTGCTCGGGCTCGACGTGCTGCCGCTGGCGCGCGTCGTCAACGACGCCAGAGTCACCGACCACCACGCGATCATCCCGACGAGAGCGCCCCACCCGGTCGACAGAATGGGCGACGACGACCGCCGCATCTACGACCTCGTCGCACGTCGCTTCCTCGCCGTCTTCCACCCTGACGCCGAGTTCGAGAACACCTCCGTCGAGACCGAGGTCGCCGGCCACGTCTTCCGCACACGCGGCAAGGTGATGCTCGTGCCCGGCTGGCGCGGCGTGTACGGCGAGTCGGCCGACGCCGAGCCGAGAGAGGGCGAGGAGGACGAGGGCCGCGAGCAGCAGCTGCCGAAGCTCGAGCAGGGTGAGGACGTGGCGACGCGCGAGATCCGCTCCGAGCAGAAGGAGACGAGACCGCCGCGGCGCTACTCCGAGGGCTCGCTGCTGGCCGCGATGGAGACCGCCGGCAGACTCGTCGACGACGAGGAGCTGCGCGAGGCGATGAAGGACTCCGGCATCGGCACGCCGGCGACCCGCGCCGCGATCATCGAGCGCCTGCTGCAGGTCGGCTACATCGAGCGCGACGGCCGCGCCCTGGTCGTGACCGAGAAGGGCCTCAACGTCATCAGACTGCTCGACGGCCACCCGCTGACCTCGCCGTCGCTGACCGGCGACTGGGAGCACCGGCTCGCGAAGATCGAGCAGGGGACCGACTCGCGCAGAGCGTTCATGGGCGACATCGTCAAGTTCGCCGAGGGGACGATCGAGGAGCTCGACGCGAAGCTCAGAGACGTGCGGATCCCGCGCGCCAACCTCGGTCCCTGTCCCGTCTGCGGCCACGACATCATGGAGAACCGCAAGGGCTACTCCTGCTGGGCGCGCGAGGATCCCGGCTGCGGCTTCGTGATCTGGAAGGCGAAGGCCGGCAAGACGCTCCCCGGCGCGATCGCGAGAGAGCTGATCCGCACCGGCAGAACCGAGAAGCCCGTCACCGGCTTCAGAAGCCGCGCCGGCAGATCGTTCCGCTCGCGCCTGGCGTTGATGCAGACGCCCGAGGGCAGATGGCGCGTCGAGTTCGATGAGCCGTGGGCGCGCGAGGGCGCCAGACCGCCGGAGGCCGAGGGAGCCGGCGAAGAGGGCGCGACGACCAGAGCCGTCGCGAGAGAGCCCGCCGAAGACAAGGCCGCCGTCGCCTAGGCGCATCACGTCGTCGGGTGCGCCCGCGACGATGTCGTGCTCCGCACTGCGAGTTCCACGGCGTCACGCTGAAGGAGCGAGGCGCTGGCGGGAACTCGCGGTGATGTCGGGCGCGCCCGGCACGATGTCTTTTGAATGCCTCTCAAGCTGATCACAGGGCCGGCGAACGCCGCGAAGGCGGGCGCCGCGCTCGGCGCCTTCCGCGGGCGGCTGCGGCGCGACCCATGGCTGGTCGTGCCGAACGCCGCCGACGTCGCCTACTTCGAGGCCGAGCTGGCCGAGGGGATCGCGGTGCGCCGCGGCGGCCACGTCGTCACCTTCCCCGCGCTCGTGCGCGAGCTGGCGCGCCGCGCCGGCTACGCCGCGCGCGTGGTCACGCCGCTGCAGCGCGAGCGGCTCGTCGCCGACGCGATCGCGCAGGCGCCGCTGGAGGCGCTGGCGCCGATCGCCGGCACGCGCGGCTTCCTGCACGCCGCCGGCGCCTTCACCGCCGAGATGGAGCGCTCGCTGCTGACACCGCAGCGGCTGACCGCCGCCGTGCGGGCGCTGCCGGAGGCGCCCGCGACGCTGCACGAGGTCGCGGCGATCTACGACCGCTTCGCGCGAGGGCTGGAGCGGCTGCAGCGGGTCGACGGCGACCTCTTCGCCTGGCGCGCGCTCGACGCGCTGCGCGCGCGGCCGTCGGCATGGGGGGAGACGCCGGTCGTCTTCTACGGCTTCGATGACTTCACGCGGATCGAGCTGGACGCGATCGAGACGCTCGGCAAGGTCGTCGGCGCCGACGTGCTCGTCTCGCTGACCTTCGAGCCCGGCCGCAACGCCTTCGCCAGCCGCGCCAGATTCGCAGAGGAGCTGGCGCAGATCGCCGACGAGGTCGAGCGGATGCCGCCGCTGGACGACTGGTACGACGACGCCTCGCGTGGCCCGCTGCACGCGCTCGAACGGGGCCTCTTCGAGCCGGCCGCCTTCACCGCCGAGCCCGGCGACGCCGCCGCGCTGCTGGTCGCCGGCGGCGAGCGCGCCGAGGCCGAGCTGGTCGCCGCCGAGGTGCTGAGACTGCTCGGCGCCGGCGTGCCCGGCGACGAGATCGCGGTCGTGCTGCGGACGCCGGCGCGCACCGCCTCGCTGCTGGAGCAGGTCTTCGGCGCCTACGGGATCCCGCATGCGCTCGACTGGAGAGTGCCGCTGTCGCACACCGCGCTTGGCCGTGGCCTGCTGGCGCTGGCGCGCTGCGCGCTGCTGCCGGATGAGGCGCGCCCCGCCGATCTGCTCGCCTACCTGCGCACGCCCGGCCGGCTCAACCGGCTGGAGCTGGCCGACCGCCTGGAGCTGACCGTCCGCCGCCACGCGATCGTGCGGCTCGACGGCGCGCGCGCGGCATGGGAGGAGGCGCCCGGCGGCTGGCCGCTGCGCGAGCTCGACCGCCTGCGCGGCGCGGCCGCCGACGGCCCGGCAGCGCTGCTGGGCGCGCTCGCGCGTGAGGCGCGGGCGCTGTTCGTCGCGCCGCACAGGGGCGCGGCGCACGTGCTCGACCCCTCCGAGGAGGCCGACGCGCGCGCGCTCGCGGCGCTGCTGAGAGCGCTGGAGGAGCTGGGCGAGCTGGCCGCCGCCGAGCCGCGCCGTGCCGCCGAGCTGCTCGGTCCCGAGCCGCTGCTGGCGGCGCTGGGGGAGCTGGAGGTGTCGCTCGGCGAGCCGCCGCGGGCGGGGGCGGTGCTCGTCTCCGATCCGCTCGGGATCCGCGCCCGCCGCTTCGACACCGTGATCGTCTGCGGCCTGCAGGAGGGCGAGTTCCCGCGCCCGGCGCATCCGGAGCCGTTCCTCTCCGACGACGTGCGCCGGGAGCTGAACACCGTCGCGGGGCTGCGGCTGGCGCCGCGTGAGGACGCGCTCGCCGACGAGCGCTACCTCTTCTACGCGACCGTCTCGCGGCCGCGGCGACGGCTGCTGCTGAGCACGCGCGACGCCGACGAGGACGGCAACCCGGCGCTGCCGTCGTTCTTCGTCGACGACGTGCGCGCGGTGCTGCCGGGGCTGCCGGAGCGCCACCGGCCGCTGTCGGCCGTCACCTGGCCGCTGGCGCAGGCGCCGACCGAGGCCGAGCGGCTGCGGGCCGAGGCGCTCGCGGCGCCGCGCGTCGAGCCGCG
Organism: Conexibacter stalactiti; assembly: GCF_033542075.1. Lineage (NCBI taxonomy): Bacteria > Bacillati > Actinomycetota > Thermoleophilia > Solirubrobacterales > Conexibacteraceae > Conexibacter > Conexibacter stalactiti. The sequence continues at coordinate 69,369 of NZ_JAWSTH010000013.1, read as the reverse complement.
CCCGATCGCGTCGCTGAGCGCGGCCGCGACCGCGCGACTGCGCCAGCGCGAGGTGCTCTCAGCCGGGGCGCTGGAGAAGTACGCCCGCTGCCCGGTGCGCTGGTTCGTCGAGAGCGAGCTGCAGCCGGCGCGCTTCGAGCCCGATCCGGAGGCGATGACGCGCGGCAGCTGCATCCACGCCGTGCTGGAGCGGTCGCTGGCGCAGCTCGACTGGCCGTTGCCGCTGGACCGCTTCGACGAGGTCGAGGCGGTCGTGCGCGCGGCGGTCGCGATCGAGTCGCCGAGATGGGTGCTGGGCCGCGGCGCGGCGGCGCAGGCGGCCGCTGCGCACGAGATCGTCGCCGACGTGCTGCGGCTGCTGCGCCACGAGGCGGAGGCCGGCGGCGCCTTCAAGCCGGCCGAGCTGGAGCTGCAGTTCGGGATGGGCGCAGAGGACGGCCTGCCGGCGCTGGAGCTGCGGGCGGCGGCGGACGGGCCCGCGGCGCCCGGCGCCCCGGAGGCCGAGCCGCTGCGCCTGCGCGGCGTGATCGACCGCGTCGACCTTGACCTCGCCGGCCGTGCGCTCGTGCGCGACTACAAGAGCGGCCGGCCCGGCAGAGGCTGGGCGGTCGCCAACTGGAGAGCGGAGGACCAGCTTCAGGTCGCGCTCTACATGGTCGTCGTGCGCGAGCTGCTCAGACGCGAGCCGGCCGGCGGCGTCTACCAGCCGCTGCGCGGTGAGGAGCTGCGCCCGCGCGGCCTCGTGCGCGCCGACGTCAACGCCGGCAGCGGCCTCTACAGAACCGACCGCCGCAGCGAGGAGGAGCTGGAGGAGGAGCTGGCGGCCGCCGCCGAGCGCGCCTGCCAGCTCGCCGCGCGGCTGCGCGCCGGTCTCCTCGAGCCCTCGCCGGACACCTGCGGCCGCGACGGCTGCGCCTACCCCGGCATCTGCCGAGTCGTCGATCAATGAGCGCGTCGGTTCCGTTCACCACAGAGCAGCAGGCGGCGATCGACCATCGCGGCGGGCTGCTGCTGACCGCCAACGCTGGCTCCGGCAAGACCTCGGTGATGGCGGAGCGGTTCGTGCGCGCCGTCCGTGAGGACGAGGTCGACGTCGCGCGGATCCTCGCGATCACCTTCACCGAGAAGGCGGCCGCCGAGCTGAAGGCGCGCGTGCGCGGCCGCTTCGAGGCGCTCGGCGATCCCGAGCGCGCCCGTCAGACCGAGGGCGCCTGGGTCTCGACGATCCACGGCTTCTGCGCGCGCCTGCTGCGCACCCACCCGCTCGCCGCCGGGATCGACCCGCGCTTCGCCGTGCTCGACGAGAACGCCTCCAGAGCGCTCGCGGCCGGCGCCTTCGACGCCGCGCTCGACCGCCTCGCTGACGACCACGGCGACGCCGCGCTCGACCTGATCGCCGCCTACCGCCCCGGCGATCTGCGCGAGGCGATCATGTCGCTCTACGGCGAGCTGCGCAGCCGCGGCGAGGAGCGCCCGGCGCTGCCCGAGCCGCGGCCGGCACCGCTGGAGCCGGCGCGCGCGTCGCTTGCGATCGCGCGCATGCAAGCCGACGGCGAGGTCGCGCTCGCCAGAGACGGCAGAACGGTCGACCGCGCACGGCTGGCGCTGGCCGAGTGCGGGCTGCTGCTGGAGCGGCTCGCGGCGGCCGGGGCGCAGGCGCCGCCGCCGATGCCGAACGAGGTGCTGAGGCTGGCGCTGCCGAGAAACGGCAGAGCGCTCGCCGGCCCCGGCTGCGAGGGCTACCGCGACGCGCTCGGCAGCTACGCCGATGCCTGCGCCGACGCGCACGGGCTCGCCGTGCACGCGCTGCTCGACGCGCTGCTGCGCGACTTCGGCGCGCGCTACGAGGCCGCCAAGCAGGCTGCCTCCGGGGTCGACTTCGAGGACCTGGAGCTGCGCGCCAACCGGCTGCTGCGCGAGCACGACGACATGCGCGCCCGCTACGTCGAACGGTTCGTGCACGTGATGGTCGACGAGTTCCAGGACACCAACCCGCTGCAGCTGGAGCTGCTGGAGCGGATCGCCGGCGAGCGGCTCTTCACCGTCGGCGACGAGCTGCAGTCGATCTACGGCTTCCGCCATGCCGACGTCGAGCTGTTCCGGCGCCGTCGCCGCGCCCTGTCCGAGCACGGCGGCACCGCGACGCTGGCGACCAACTTCCGCAGCCACGCGCAGATCCTCGAGACGCTCAACGTCGCCTTCGCGCCGCGCTTCGGCGAGAGCTTCACGCCGCTGGTGCCGGGGCGGACGGAGAAGGAAGATGCGCTGCCGGTCGCCGGGCCGCGCGTCGAGCTGCTGGTCGTCGACCCGAGAGCCGACTGGGCCGGCGCCGGCCTGCTTCCGGAGGGGATGGCGGCGCCGGCGCCGTTGTGGCGGATCGCGGAGGCGCGCGCGCTCGCCGCGCGCGTGCGGACGCTGCTCGACGGCGGCCGCCGCCCCGGCGAGATCGTGCTGCTGCTGCGCGCGACCGGCGACCTCGCCGTCTACGAGCGCGCGCTGACAGACCTCGGCGTGCCGACCTACGTGATCGGCGGTCGCGGCTACTGGGCGCAGCAGCAGGTGCGCGATCTCGTCGCCTATCTCGGCGTGCTCGCCAACCCGCGCGACGGCGTCGCGCTGCAGACGCTGCTCGCCTCGCCGCTGGTCGGGCTCTCCAGCGACGGGCTCGTGCAGGTCGTCGCGACCGCCCGCGCGCTGCGCCGCGACGACGAGGTCGACCCATGGTGGGTCGTCGCCTCCTCCGAGCAGCTGCTGGAGGCGCTGGAGCCGGCCGACCGCTCGCGGATCGAGGCGCTGCGCGCGTGGCTGCCGGCCGAGCGCGCCGCCGCGCCGCGCCACTCGCTGGAGACGCTGCTCGACCGCGTGCTGGAGCGGACGCAGTACGACCTCGAGCTGCTGCGGCTGCCGGGCGGCGAGCGGCGGCTGGCGAACGTGCGCAAGCTGATGCGCCTGGCGCGCGAGCACGAGGCCGACCACGGTCGCGACCTGCGCGGCTTCGTCGACCTCGTGATGCAGCTCGGCGGCGGGCTCGACGGCTCGCGCGAGCAGGACCGCGAGAGCGAGGCGCCGGTCGAGGGCGAGGCGCTCGACGCCGTGCGGCTGATGACGATCCACCGCGCGAAAGGGCTGGAGTTCCCGGTCGTCTGCGTCGCCGACCTCGGGCGCGGGTCGCCGTGGGCCAACGACGTCGTGCGCGTCGGCAGAGACGGCCGCGTCGGCCTGAAGCTGCGCGCGCTCGACGGCGGCAGAGCGCAGCCGGCCTTCGCCTACAGGGCGATCGGGGAGGCGCGGGCGCGGGCGGAGGCCGACGAGGAGGCGCGGCTCTTCTACGTCGCGATGACGCGCGCGCGGGAGCAGCTGATCCTCTCCGGCGCAATCGCGACCGAGCCGTGGCCGGCGTGGAGAGAGGGCTGCCCGCCGCTGACCTGGATCGGCCCGGCGTTCGTGGCGGAGATCGCGAGACTGGCGTTGCCTGAGGCGGAGCCGAGCGGCGTCGTCGAGGTCGGCCCCGGCCTCGACGTCGGCTACGCGATCGTGCGCCCCGCGACCCTCCCGCCCGCGCCCGTCACCGCCGACGCTGGAGCCGATGACCGCGGATCCGAGCATCCCACTGGTGCAGAGATCCGCACTCATGCCGGGGCTGACGCCGCCGACGCCGCCGCTTCGCGCGCCGCTCCGGTCCAGACGCTCTCCTACACGGCGCTGGAGCAGCACGCCAGGTGCGGCTACCGCTTCTACCTCGAACGGGTGCTGAGACTGCCGCCGCTCGAGACGTCGCAGGGGCAGCGCGGCGGCGGCCACCTGCTCGGCACGACGCGCGGCACGATCGTCCACCAGCTGCTGGAGCAGATAGACCTCGTGCGCGCGCAGCCGCCCGACGCCGAAGCGGTCCGGCGCGCCGCCGTCCGCGCCGGCGTCGACCCGAGCGCGCGGGAGCTGGACGAGCTGCGGGCGCTGGTCGTCAGATTCCTCGCCAGCCCGCTGCGCGAGCGGCTGGCGAGAGCGGAGGGGCTGCGTCGCGAGCAGCCGTTCGCGTTCGCCTTCGGCGGCCTGCCGCTCGTCGGCGTCTTCGACGTGATCGCGCGCGAGGGGATACGGACGCTGATCGTCGACTGGAAGTCCGACCGCCTCGGCGGCGCCGACCCGAGCGAGCTGGTCGCGCGCTCCTACGGTCTCCAGCGGGCCGTCTACGCGCTCGCGGCGCTGCGCGACGGCGCCAGCGAGGTCGAGCTGGTCCACTGCTTCCTCGAACGGCCCGACGTGCCGGTCGCGGCGATCTTCCGGCCGCAGGACGCGCCGGCGCTGGAGGGTGAGCTGCGGGCTCGCGCCGACGCCGTGCTGCGCCGCGAGTTCGAGGTCGCGGCCGAGCCGGGGCCGCGTCTCTGCGACGGCTGCCCCGGCCGCGGCACGCTCTGCTCGTGGCCGTTGGAGATGACGCAGGGCGCCGCGCGCGAGGGCCAGCTGTTCTGAGGATCCGAGCCGGCGGTCGCGGCTCGCTACGCTGAAGCGATGCTCCGTCGAGATCAGCCCAACGGCGACAGAACCGAGCTCAGCGAGATGCTGCGCAGACTCAGCAGAACGGGCGGCTCGGTCACCGTGTCGCTCGGCGGCGAGACGATCGCGCGCGTCGATCCGAGACCGGTCAAGCCGAGCGGCGCCGAGCCGGCCGTGCAGCCGCCGCCACCCGGCGACGACGGCGCCTGAGCCACGGCGTCCGGCCGCTCAGCTCGTCGTCGCCGCCGCGCGCTCGGCGAGCGCGGCCAGCGAGCGCTTCTCCTCCTCGCCCAGCGGTCGCGAGCCGCGCGCCTCGCGGTCCCAGCCGACCAGCACCGAGACGCCCTCGGCGGCCAGCTCGCCGTCGGGGCGCAGCACGCGCTGAGCGAGCCGCACGCTGGAGCGGCCGAACGACTCGACGGAGGTCTCGACGATCACCTCGCGGGTCGGCGCGGGCACCTCGCGGCGGTAGTCCAGCTCGACGTGCGCGAGCACATAGCGGTTGGAGTCGGCGGCGAGGGTGGTCAGCAGCGCGATCCGGCCCTGCTCCATCAGCTCGTGGTAGACGGCCTGGTTGAGGTGGCCGAGCACGTCGAAGTCGTTGAGGCGCAGCTGCAGCGTGAGCCGCACGACGCCGTCGTTTCCGTCACTCATGCGGCGGACCCTAGATGACCCACGCGCACGAGGGCAGCGGTCGGCGCGGCGACGCGCACGGAGGCAGCGGTCGGCGCGCGATAGGGTGCGCGGCCGTGCGCACCGTCGACGCCACCCGCTACGTCACCCCGCTGCGCGAGGGCGGCTCGCTGCCGGCGCTGGTCGAGGCCGACGACGACGGGCACTACGTCGTCAAGCTGCGCGGCGCCGGACAGGGGGCCAAGGCGCTCGTCGCGGAGCTGATCGTCGGCGAGCTGGCGCGCGCGCTCGAGCTGCCGATCCCGGAGCTGGTCCTCGTCGAACTGGACCCGCACCTGCCCGACGCGGAGCCCGACCCGGAGATCCAGGAGCTGCTGCAGGCGAGCGCCGGCCTCAACGTCGGGCTCGACTTCCTGCCGCGGGCACTGCCGTACAACCCGGCGCTCGAGGGCTTCCCGGTCGACCCCGAGCTGGCGGCGGCGATCGTCTGGCTCGACGCGTACACCGAGAACGTCGACCGCACCCCGCGCAACCCCAACCTGATGACCTGGCACGGCAGGCTGTGGCTGATCGACCACGGCGCGGCGCTCTACAAGCAGCACGCGGGACTCGACCCGGCCAGAGCGGACGGCTCGTTCGCGGCGATCCGCGACCACGTGCTGCTGCCGGCGGCCGGCTCGATCGCGGCGGCCGACGCGCGGCTGGCGCCGCTCGTCACGCCCGAGCTGCTGCAGCGGCTCGTCGACGGCGTGCCGCGCGCCTGGTTCGGCGACGCCGATCCGGCCGCTCACGTCGAGTACCTGGCCGCGCGGCTGGACGCGCCGCGCGCGTTCGCGCAGGAGGCGGAGCGTGCCCGCACCGCCTGAGCACGAGCCGCGCGAGCCGGCGCCCGCCGTGCCCGGCGACGCCGCGCCCCCCGCCACCCCCGCGCGCGAGGTCTTCCAGTACGCGATCCTGCGCGTCGTGCCGTCGCTGCAGCGCGGCGAGGCGCTCAACGTCGGCGTCGTCGTGCACAGCCGCCGCCACCGCTTCCTGGGCGCGCGCACGCGCGTCGACCGCGCCCGCCTGCGGGCACTCGACCCCGGCCTCGACGTCGACGCGCTGGAGCGTCACCTGCGCGCCGTCGAGCGGATCGCGGCCGGCGACCCGGAGGCCGGCGCGGTGGCGCGGATGGACCGCTCCGACCGCTTCGGCTGGCTGACCGCGCCATCCTCCGCGCTGGTGCAGCCGTCGCCGGTCCACACCGGTCTCTGCGACGACGGACAGCAGACGCTCGACCGGCTCTTCGACGAGCTGGTCGCCCCACCGTCAGAACTCTGACAGCCCACTTCGCCTATGCACCTGCGTCAGGCAGGATGCGCGCCGGAAAGGCGAGCAAAGCGCTCTGAAAAAGCGCAGTGACGGCTGGCTGATCAGCATCACGCGTAGCTTTGCCGCCGACAGGGGACGGGGCCAACGGGGAGGCGGCAAGGGATGCAGGAGACGTTCGTCGGAGCGATGCTCGGCGACCCGCTCGGACCGATCACGCGCACGATTCTGCGCGCGCTGTGGGATCGGCTCTTTCGCGACGAGGCCAGCAACCCGATCTATCTGCCGCGCGTGATCCTCGACGGCTACGAGCCGTGGGGACTGCCGTCGTACGACCCTGCGCGACCGGACGGCGTCAGCGACCGCATACCGGTCGACGGCGTGCCGCAGGACGTGCGCGACTCGGCCTGCAAGGGCGACTTCCCGATCAGACCGATCGCGACCGGCAACCCGACGCTTCAGCTGCTCAACGTCCAGTTCGAGAACCTCCACGTGATGCGGCCGGTGTCGCTCACCTTCTCCGAGAGCGAGCCGGAGTTCCGCGCGATCGTGCTCGTCGGCGAGAAGGCGAGAGAGAAGCAGTTCAGACTCAGCCAGGGCGACAAGGAGAGACCGAACTTCCGCTTTCAGATCGGCTGCTGCGAGCCGCGCCAGGGCGGCTCGCGCGACTGCGGTGACCAGAAGTGGGAGGCCGACGCCGAGGGCGGCTTCGTCGCGACCGCCTACGACGCGCAGATCACGCTCAACGTGCGCGTCAACGCCGAGCGCGGCAGACCGCTGACGATAAGCGTCATCTCGCTGCTGGTCGCGGCCGACCCGGCCACGATCAGAGTCCCGCTCGACATCCCGTCGCTGCCGCTGTGGGCGCAGCAGTCGGCGCAGATCGCGATCAACAGAGGCGTCGCCAGCGGCTCGATCGTCGGCGCGCTGCAGACCTTCCTCAACCAACCCGACGTGAAGGAGAACATCGAGCGACTCGTCAACAAGGCGTTGGCGAACCTCTGAGATGGAGGAGCATCCGTACCTCGCCGCGCGGGCGCTCGTGGCGCCCGACCTGGCGGCCGTCGAGCGCGAGCTGGAGCTGCTGCTCGCCAGCCAGCGCGACTACCTGACCGAGGCCGAGCTGGGCTTCTACCGCGGCGGCAAGCGGTTGCGCCCGCTGCTGCTCGTGCTGTCGGCGCACGTCGCGGCGCGCGAACCGCTGGCAGAGCTGCCGGAGCGGGCGATCGCCGCGGCGGTCTCGATCGAGCTGTCGCACGTCGGCTCGCTGATCCACGACGACATCGTCGACCGCGCGCCGCTGCGCCGCGGCCTGCCGACGATCGCCGCCTCGCGCGGCTACGAGCTGGCGCTGGTGCTCGGCGACCTGCAGTGGATCCAGGCAACGCGCAAGATGTCGGCGCACGTGCGCGGCGAGGCCGACCTCGCGCTGATGCGCGACTTCCTCGCGACCGGCGAGCAGACCTGCCGCGGTCAGCTCGACGAGATGCTCGCGCCGCGCCCGGTCGGCGACGACGGCGGCGGCGAGGCCGAGCGGCTGATCGAGCGCTACTACCGCACGATCGACCGCAAGACCGGCCGCCTGATCTCGTTCGCCTGCGAGGGCGGCGGCCGGCTCGTCGACGGCGGCCCGGCGGTCGTCGGCGGGCTGCGGCGGTTCGGCGCCTGGCTCGGCCGCGCCTTCCAGATCGTCGACGACGTGATGGACGTCATGCGGCCGCTGGAGGTCGCCGGCAAGGAGCCGCTGACCGACCTGCGCCAGGGGCGGTTGTCGCTGCCGCTGCTGTACGAGCTGCGCGAGCTGCCGTCCGAGCACTTCCTCCACGCCGTCGTGCGCGGCGAGGAGCTGAGCGACGAGCGGCTGGAGGAGGGCGTGCGGCTGCTGCGTCGCGGCGACGGCTGGATGCGCGCGATCGGGGACGCGCGCGCGATCGTCGTGCGGGCGCGCAGCGAGCTGGCGCTGCTGCCGCCGGGCGAGCATCGCGAGCGGCTCGACGCACTCGCTGCGCACATCGTCGACCAGGGCTTTCGCGACACCTACGAGACCGCGGCCTGCGCCGCCTGAGAACCAAAGGGGACCGGATGGCATCGAGCGCCGGAGCAGGGGAGAACACCGACTGCGATCTCGTCGGGATGCTGTGGGATCTGCTCAGCAGACCGGGGAGCGAGTACTACCTCGGCTCGATCATCAGAAACGGCCTGAGAGTGCCGTCGCTGGGGATCGACATCGCGCCGTTCCCGAGAATCGACGTCGGCGACATCCCCGAGCAGACGATGTTCCAGTGGGCGCTGGAGTACATGGGGATCTCGATGTCGAGAACGGTCCTCGGCGGGATCGACACCTACCAGAGCGGCACGATGCAGTGCACGCCCGTCTCGCGCGACCAGACCGATGTGCGGCTCGGCCTCACCTTCGGTCTCGTCGACTTCACCGGCGCCTACGACGTCGGCCTCTCCGGCGTCTCCGGCTGCGCGATCAAGACGGCCGAGACGATACTCGGCGGCGGCAGCGTCGCCGCCGGGCCGGGCGAGGACGAGCGGCTGGCGCTGGCGAGCTGGTACGGCGACGTCGCGCTGAACGAGTCCGACAACGGGCAGGTGCTCGACGGCGCCTACTGGCTGCACCAGGACACGCTGCAGGAGATCACGATGGCGGACACGCCCGCCGCGAGACAGTACCGCGAGTCGCTCGCCAAGCAGCGCGAATCGGCCGACGCCGTCACCGCCGCGACGAAGTGGTACAGAGACGAGAGAGACGGCAAGAACCCGCCCGGCCCGCCGCCCGAGATCGGCGACGACGAGCAGTACGCCGGCGGCTTCGCGACGTACATAGACCTGCTGTGGGCGGTCGACCACGCGCGCAGAGCGGCCGGCGCGCCGCTGGAGCCCGGCAACGACCACGCCGAGCTGATGAACGCGATGACGCAGTTCAACGGCCAGGTGCTGAAGTTCCAGGACGACCATCCCAGAGAGGTCCCCGCCGGGACGGTGATGCGGGCGGTCGCCGACGGCGAGCCGCTGGCGCAAGCCGAGCTGGAGCGGCTCGGCGTCAAGGGGATCCCGCAGTTCGGCGAGGACTCCAACGCGGTCACCCACCACGTGCCGACGTGGCCGGTCGACCGCGAGCGGGCGCGGCAGGCGCACCTCGCGCGCGCCGCCGATCGCGCCGGCGCGCCGAACGCCTGGTTCCACGTCAGAGGGACGTTCAAGGACGAGGCGCAGGTGCTGACGCTGACGGCCGCCGCCGCCTTCACGGCGAGAGGCGAGGGCCTCTACGCGAACGTCACCGAGGTCGGCATCAGAATGGCCAACCTGCACATAACGCTCGGCAACAAGGACGGCTGGAACTCGCAGCCGGGCCTGTACGAGAGAGCCGCCTCCTGGATCGCCAACACGCAGGCGTTCCAGGACCTGCTCAAGAGCAAGCTGGAGGCGGCGCTCGACTCGCCGCAGAACCGCCAGAAGCTGACCGACGCGCTCAACGCCGGGCTGCGCAAGCTCGGCCTCCAGCCGGTCTAGGGCGGACACGATGCCCTTCAACGACCTGCAGGCGCTGCGCGACGCGCTGCGCGGCTTCGTCGTCGCCGGCGAGCACGGCAGACGGCTGCGCCTGCCGCCCGACGGCCTCGGCTGGGAGCCGCTGGCGGTCTTCATCCGCGAGCGGCTGCCGTTGATCGGCGGCGACCTCGTGCTCGACCCCGTCAGCGAACCGGAGATCGTCGGCGACGCCGTCGTGCTGAGCGGTCAGTTCGACAGCTGGCTGGGGCAGCCGGGCGCGCTCGTCGCGTGCGCCTTCGACCTCGCCGACGGCGGCCAGCCGAGCCTGCTCGTGCGGCTGGACCCGACCGATCCGAGACAGCCGTTCCCGATCAGAGACTGGAACCTCGGCAACGCCTTCCCGACGTGGGCGCTGCTGGAGTCGCCGCTGACGGAGCTGCGCTTCGGCAGACCCGGCTTCCTCGCCAGCTCGATCGCCCGCACCTCCGCGCCGTCGCGCCCGGCGTTGCAGCGGGGGCTGTCGTTCGCCGCCGAGACGCTGCGGCTCGACGGCGCGCTGGCGCCGCTGGAGGCGATACCGCAGCTGCGCCCGAGCGGACTGGAAGGGGCGATCGACGGCACGATCGAGGCCCCGCACACGCTGATCGCCTCGGAGCCGATCAGAGCGATCCCGTTCGGCTACCTCGACCTGCCGGTGCGCTTCGGCGCGGTCTCCACCGACCCCGACAGAGGGCAGACGATCGACGACCCGCCGCCGGCGGTCGCGACCTGGCTGCAGCTCTCCTCCGAGCTGCACGTCGGCGGCCCCGCGGTGCCGTCGATCCCGCTGCTGCTGCGCTTCGAGCGGCTCGGCGCGCTGCTGCGGCTGGTCGCCGATCTGCGCGCGATCAGCACCTACGGCCTCGACCAGTTCGCGACCGTGCTGCACGACGCGCCGATCGGCTCCTACCTCTCCGGCGTGATCGACCTGCCGCGGCTGATAGAGCTGCGCGACCTGTCGGTCTCGATAGCGACCAGACCGGTCGGGATCGCCGCCGTCGGGCTCTCGCTCGGCACCGCCAGACGGCTCGTCGTCGTCGAGGGATGGGTCGAGCTGCCCGACGTGCAGGTCGACTTCATGGTCGACGATCCGGCCGGCAGCGCCGACATCACCGCGATCCTCAGCGGCCAGTTCGACTTCCTCGACGGCATCGCCGTGACCGTCCGCGGGGTCTACCCGCAGCTGCTGTTCAGCGGCAGCGTCGACACCGATCCGCCGATCCCGTTCGAGCGGATCGTGCGCAGATTCCTGCCGACGCTGGGCTCCTTCCCCGACATCTCGCTCAGCCGCCTGACGGCGCTCGCCGACCTCACCGCGAGACGGTACGCCTTCGAGCTGGGCGTGCGCAGCGGCTGGCAGATCCCGATCGGGATCGCCAGCTTCCAGCTGGAGGAGGCGACGCTGTCGCTCGGCTACGAGGTCGGCGCCTCGCAGGCGTTCAGCGGCGAGCTGACCGCGGACGCGGTGCTGCTCGGCAGAGACGGCAGAGAGGTCGCGCGCTTCGGTGCCGGCTGGGTGATGCCGAGCACCAGCTTCCTGCTGGAGGGCGAGTTCCCGGAGATCTCGCTGACGGGGCTCGCCGAGACGCTGACCGGCGGCTCGATACCGGCGAGCGGGCTGCCGCAGATCTTCCTGCGTGACTCGCGCGTGCGCTTCGAGATGCAGTCGGAGGCGACGCGCCAGCTGCGCCTGACCGGCACCACCACGTACGAGTTCTCGCTCGGCACGACGATCGACGCGGAGAAGATCGGCCAGGCCGACCTCGCGCTCGCGGTGCGGCGCGGCAGTGGCGAGCGCGACGGCGTCGTCGTCGGGCTGGTCGTGCGGCCTGACTGGACGCCCGACGCGATCTGGAGCGGCCTCTCCGACGTCTTCGACGTGCTGACGGTGCGCGACGCCGGCCTGATCCTCTCCTCGATCAGAGACGACGACTTCTCGCTGCCGAACCTCAGAGGGTCGTGGGTGCCCGACAGAGTGCGGCCGGGCGTCACCTTCTTCGCCGCGCTGCTGCTCGACGGCGACGCGTTGTCGATCCTCAGAGGCCTCTTCTCCTCTGAGATCGAGTTCGACCTGCTCGCCTACATCGACACGAGCGACCTGAAGCGGTCGGAGATCGCCGCGCGGCTGCCGGCCGACGACGGCAAGGGCGCGATCAGCTTCACCGGCCTGGAGCTGGCGATCAAGCCGGGCGCCGGCGAGTTCAGCCTCGCGGCCGGCGCGATCTTCACGGTCGCGGGCGAGCGCGTGACGCTCGAAGGCAGCGGCGTGCTGCGGATCGGGACGACGCCGTCGGCCTCGTTCGCGATCGGGGTCGCCAACTGGAGAGAGCCGTTCGGGATCAAGGGCCTGACGCTGGAGACGTTCGGGCTGTCGTTCTCGGTCTCGACCGGGACGGTCGCGATCGGGCTGCTCGGCAGCTTCCTGATCGGCAGCGATCCGCGCGACCGCTTCCGCTTCGCGATCGGCGGCAGCATCGTCAACTTCGAGGCGCCGGGCGGCTTCGTCTTCAAGCTCGAATCGGCCTCGGGGCGGGCGCTGAAGGTCATAGACCTCGTGCGCGACTTCACCTCGGTCGACCTCAGAGACGTGCCGCTGCTGAACGGGCTCGCCTTCACGAGACTGGACCTGTTCGTCGTCGCCGACCCGGGCGGCTGGGACGCGCCCGACCACCACCGCTACGAGCAGGGGATCGGCGTCGACGCCGACCTGACGCTCTACGACGAGTGGCGGCTGAGACTGAAGCTGGAGGCGAACAAGGTCCGCGGTCTGCTCGCCGACGGCTCGATCAGCAACGCGATAGTGATCGGCGACCTGCTGGTGATCTCCGACTTCACGGGCAGAACCGGCCCGTCGGTGCACATCGACACCTCCGGCCTGAAGCCGGCGGCGCTGACGAACACGCAGCGGATCGAGGAGCGTCGCCGCCGCCTGACGCAGCCGCTGCCGGAGGGGATCAGACCGGCCGTGCTCGGCATCAACCCGTACACGGTCATCACCAACGGCGAGCAGTCGACGGCCTACTTCGCCTTCTCGGGCGCGATCAGACTGCTGGGGATCAAGGAGGAGAGCTTCGCCGGCTCGGTCACCGACGGCGGCTTCGAGGTCAACTTCCACACCAAGCTCGCGCACCTCTACGGCGCCGACTTCAGCGCCAGCCTGTCCCGCAGCGACGGCTTCGCCGGTCATGCCGAGGGGCGCTTCGACTTCAGCCTCGACTTCCCCGATGGCGTCTCGATTCGCGGCATCCGGATACTCCCGCCGGTCGTCGTGAGAGGGCCGCGCGCCTTCCTCTCGATCGACCTCGCGCTGTCGCTCGGCGCCGCCTCGGCCGGCTTCGCGCTGTCGTTCGACTGGGGCCCGGTCCACATCGCCGTCGACTTCCACCTGACCGTGACGGCCGAGCTGCTCGCGCGGCTGTGGGACGAGATCGTCGTCTGGATCCGCAGCCACGTCGAGCAGTTCTTCGCCGACATCGTCAGCAGCGCCGAGCGGTTCGTCCAGCTGCTGCGCGACGGCTTCCTGTGGGCCGGGCAGACGGCGCTGGAGATCGTGCGGATCCTCTCCGAGGTGTTCGACGTCGACAGCCTCGTGCGGATGGCGCAGCTGCTCGTCGACGCGGCCCGCTTCGTCTTCACAGAGATGGTCGACGCGCTGATGGAGGGTCTCGGCGCGACCTTCGAGGCGGCCGTCGCGGCGCTGCAGGCGATCGGCGACTTCTGCGCGCTGGCGGCGAACGAGTCGGTCCTCTACGGGAGACCGCCGGAAGCACCGGCAATCACGACGACGACGGGAGGGGCGCCGAGATGAGCGATGCGGATCTGGTGGTCGGGCTCGACGAGAGAACCATGAACGAGGTGCTGGCCCGCGCCTACGGCCAGCTCTACCCGAAGCTGTTCCGCGGCAGCGAGCACGTCGCGCGCAGCGGGCTCGAGTTCGACGTCGGCTGGGACGTGACGGCGGCGCCGACCGTCGTGCTGGCGCAGCCGCCCAACGGCGAGCAGCTGGTGCGCGACCACCTCGCGCAGAACTTCACGCCGCCGCCGGGGATCTCGGCCGAGCAGGTCGCCGACGCCTACGTCGCGACGCTGGACGGGACGACCTTCCAGCTCGTGATGCGCTCGGTCACCTTCTCGATCAGAGGCGACGGGGCGGAGGGCTCGACGAACGGGACGCTGACGATCTTCGTGCAGGTCGACCCCTCGGCCGGGCCGATCGCGTTGCGGCCGCTGAAGGCGGTCGGCACGGTCGAGCACGCCGACGACGAGTGGATCCTCAACGAGGTGATCCTGCCGGAGGCGATGCGGCGCGCCGCGGAGGCGCTGGCCGGCGTCAGACCGCCGGCGCTGGCATTCCCCGGCGTCCCGCTGACGCCGCCGGCGGTGTCGGTCACGCGCAGCCACGTGCTGGCGCTCGCCAACCTCGCCGGCAAGCCGACGCCGGTCCCGCCGTTCGCCGACCAGTGGCCCGCGGCGCCGTTCTTCGCGGTGCTCTCGGAGGAGGCGAAGATGGCCGTCGCGCGCGACGGCACCAGGCAGATCGCCGGCAGAGAGTTCGGCGACCGCGGCAGCGTCAACATCGGGATCGGGACGGCGAAGTACGCCGCGACGGCGCGCGTCGAGCGGATGGACCTCTCGCCCGGGACGCCCGGCTCGACCGAGTTCGGCTTCAACGGCCCGATCACCGGCAACGTCAACGCCGGCATAGAGATCGGCTGCACGACCTTCGGCGTCAACTACACGCTCTACGCCAAGCCCGACCCGAACGGCCGCATCTCGCTGGAGCTGTACGACGGCCGCAAGGTGCGCGCGAGGACGACCCGCGTCGAGACCTTCACGCTGCTGCTGCGGCCGGACGGCAGCCCGCTGGAATGGATTCTCTCGGCGCTGACGACGCCGCTGCTGTTCTCGCTTACGGCGATCTTTACGCCGGCCTTCACGAAGCTGTTCGAGGGGATCTCGTTCGACGTCTGGGAGCTGCCGAGCATCCCGGTCGACTTCGACGACGTGCACCTCGTCGTGCGCCCCTCCGACGTCCGCTTCGGCGCCTTCGCGGGCCGCACGACGATCGAGGGCAGCGTCGAGATCGCCACGCGGGGGCTGGTCGCCGCGGCGGCCGGGGAGGCGTGAGCGATGCCGCCCTCCAAGACCGTCTACTCCAACGGCAACGTCACCGGCGACAAGATGATCGTCGACTTCATCGACGTCGGGCAGGGCAACTGCGTGCTCGTGACGATGCCCAACGGCGAGTTCCTGCTGGCCGACTGCGGCTCGCAGAACGCGAGTCGCAACGGCGTCCCGTACAGCCACGCGCTCCGCTACATCACCGCGGTCACCGGCGGTCAGCGGATCCACACGATCGTGCTCAGCCACGGCGAGAAGGACCACACCGCGCTCGTGCCGTACGTCGCCGAGGCGCAGCAGCCGAAGTTCATCCACTGCGGCGGCAGACGCGGCGACTACTACGGCGCCTGGATCGAGGACTGGCTCAATGGGATGAAGGCGCGCAAGGGGACGACGGTCACCTTCTACAGAAGAGACACGACCAACGCCGAGCCGTCCAACCGCTTCCCCGACACCGGCAACGTCGACGCGACGGTCCTCTGCGCCAACCACGGCGACACCAACAACGGCCGCAGCCTGATGCTGCGGCTGCGCTTCGGCGACGACGTCGTGATTCTGCCCGGCGACGCCGACTTCGAGAGCGAGCTGTTCCTGATCGGCGAGGTGCCGGGGCGGCTGCTGCGTCCCTGCACGGTGCTGATGCCGGGCCACCACGGCGCGCTCTCCTCGACCTCGACGCAGTGGGCGCGGCTGCTCAGACCCGACGTCTCCGTGATCTCCGCCAGCGGCGCCAACCGCGGCTACGCCCATCCGGCCTGTCTCACGAACGAGATACTCGAGGAGTACGCGCTCGGCGGCGTCGACGACCACACGATCACGTGCAGCGCCGGCAAGATAAGCCCGTACACGCGCGAGCAGAGCACCGACGCGCTGTTCGTCACCGCGACCAACGGCGACGTCCGCTACACGACCAACGGCGACAAGTTCAAGATCCAGATCAGCTCGCTGGGCGCGCCGCAGCTGTCGGCGCACGAGGCCCACAACGAGCGGCTGCTGCGTCAGCTGGTGCCGAACGGACCGTGGCGGCGGCGCCGCGTGTCCGACCCGGTCGCGCCGGGAACACTGGGAGAGCGACCCGCGCCGCTCGTGCGGGAGGCGATCTGACAGGAGTTCACATGATCGGCGCGATCATCCTCGGCATCGTTGCCGGGTATCTCGGCAAGTTCCTGATGCCAGGGGACGAGCACGAGCCGCAGGGTTTCATCGCCACGACGCTGCTCGGCCTGGTCGGTGCGCTCGCTGGCTTCTTCGTCTTCACCGAGCTGCTCGGGATCGGCGACACCGAGATCTTCGACCTCGGCGGCCTCGTCGGCGCGGTGATCGGCGTGATGCTGGTGCTGTTCCTCTACCGCATGGTCGCTTCGCGCACCGGCGGGCACGGCCGCGGCCACCACGCCGTCTAGGAAGGGCCTTTGGAGGACTCGACGAGCCGGTCGCGCAGCAGCGTGAAGCCGAGCCCGGCGGAGACGATCGTCAGCAGCTGACGGGCGTCGTCGTCGAGCTCGGTCGGTTCGTCGAAGACCAGCAGCAGGACGCCGAGCGTCTCGGCGACGACGGTGATCGGCACCGCGAGGCTGTGCAGCCCGCCGGGCGCGCCGAAGGCGCCGCCGGCGGCGGGGGAGAGCCAGCCGGGCTGACCGGCCTGCATCAGCGCGGCGAGGTCGGCGTAGCCGGTGACGGTCACCATCCGCGGGCCGAGCAGCCCGCGGCTGGAGCTGCCGAGCGCCAGCTCGCCGGCCATGTAGACGGCGATCCCGGCGTCGACGGCCGACAGCCTGCGCACGAGCGTGTCGGCGGTCGTCGCCAGCACGTCCGCGCCGGCTTCGTGCTGGAAGCGCTCGGCGAGCGCGGCCGCGAGCGCCAGCCAGCGCTCCTGACGCTGCTCGCGGCGGCGCAGCTGCGCCAGCTCGCCGCGCGCGTCGATCAGGTCGCGACGGGTGCGGCGGTCCTGCGCGCGGTCGATCCCGACGAGCGCGACGGCCGGCGGCTCGCCGGCCTGCGCCGGCAGCCGGTAGGCGAGCGAGCGTGCCGTCGTGTCGCCGCCGCTCCAGGCCGGGTGGGCGCATTCGAGTGCTGGCGCGTCGCTGGCGAACAGCGTCAGCAGCGTTCGCTCCAGCTCGCTGCCGGCGAACCACGGCAGCAGGTCGAGCGTGTGCCCGGTCGCGTCCGCGGCGGGGAAGATCGCCAGCTGCGCGTTGGTGTAGAGCACGCGCAGCGGCTCGGGCCCGGCGATCACGAGCGCCGGCGTCGGCGCGGCGGCGACGACCGAGGCGAGCGTCGCGTCGGAGACCGGCGGCGCGGCGGCGAAGTCGGAGGCCTCGATCGCGCGTGTCAGCGGAACGCCCTGCTCGGCCGCGCGCCGCACCGCGACGACACGTGGCGCGTCGCCGATCGCGTAGCGGCGCGGACCGCTGCCGCTGCGCTCAGGACGCGGGAAGCCGAAGCGTCGTTCCCAGGTGCGCAGCCGCTCGCGTGAAACACCGGTGAGGTTCGCGAAGTCGGTTGCGCTGACCGTGTGTCCACCCTTGTCCACCCTAGGGTTGTATCGCACCGGACCGCTGTTCACCACTGACCAGGTCTGCCCACCTTGTCAGTCTCGGTGGGGGCGAGAGCATGCCTCTAGGACTGGGCACCCGACGAAGGAGGCGCAACCCGTGTCCGCAACGGCCGTTCGCCCGAGGGGAGACGTCGCCGCCTTCGATGAGCACGAGCTGCTCCGTCGCTGGCACGAAGAGCGCGACGAAGAGGCGCGCCGCATTCTGATCGAGCGGATGATGCCGCTCGTTCGGTCGCTGGCACGTCGGTACGCCAACCGCGGGGAGCCGCTCGACGACCTCGAGCAGGTCGGCTGCGTCGGGCTCATCAAAGCTGTCGATCGCTTTGATCTTTCCCGCGAGCTGCGATTTTCCACCTTCGCGGTGCCGACGATCCTCGGCGAGATCAAACGCCACTTCCGCGACCGCGCCTGGTCGGTGCGCGTCTCGCGCGGGCTGCAGGAGCTGAGCGCGAGGGTCACGCGCGAGGCGGACCGGCTGTCGACCAAGCTCGGCCGCTCGCCGACGATCGAGGATCTCGCGGAGGCGACCGGCACGACGCCCGAGCAGGTGCTCGAAGCGCTCCAGGGAGCGCAGGCGTACAGCACCGTGCCGCTGGAGGAGCCGCTCGGCGACGACGGCGAGCCGGTCGCGCGGATCGGCGCCGAGGATCCCGAGTTCGAGCTGGCCGAGGAGCGGATCGAGCTGAGCCGCGGCCTGCACGTGCTGAGCGAGCGCGAGCGGCGGATCGTGCTGCTGCGCTTCTTCGCCGGCCTCACCCAGCGGGAGATCGCCGAGCGCGTCGGGATCTCGCAGATGCACGTCTCGCGCTTGCTGCGCCGCTCGCTGGAGCGGATGGGCGAGACGATGAGCCCGCTGCCGCCCGGCGACCGCTGAGCGTCCGCAGATGTTGCAACCCCGCGCCCATCGCTTGATCCGAGGGGCGCGGGGGTAGAGGATCGTTCCCATGCCACGTGCGATCTGGAGTGGCGCGATCAGCTTCGGGCTGGTCAACGTGCCCGTGAAGCTGTACAGCGCGACCTCGCCGAAGACGGTGCGGTTCAACCAGTTGCACGCCGCTGACGGCGGGCGGCTGAAGCAGAAGCGCGTCTGCGCGATCGACGGGGCCGAGGTCCCGTACGAGGAGATCGTCAAGGGCTACGAGGTCGCTCCCGACCGCTACGTGATCATCACGCAGGAGGAGCTGGACGCGCTCGACCCGCGCGCGACCAAGACGATCGACGTCGAGGAGTTCGTCGACCTCGCCGAGATCGACCCGGTCTACTACGACAGCGCCTACCACGTCGCCCCGGCGACCGGCGGCGCGAAGGCGTACCGGCTGCTGTTGAGCGCGATGGAGGAGAGCCGCAAGGTCGCGATCTGCCGCTTCGTCCTGCGCACCCGTCAGCAGCTCTGCGCGCTGCGGCCGGCCGACGGCGTCCTGACGCTGTCGACGATGCTGTTCGGCGACGAGGTCAACTCGCCCGAGCGGCTCGACGAGCTGGAGGCGCTCGGCGACGTCGAGGCGAACGAGCGCGAGGTCGCGATGGCGCGGCAGCTGATCGACTCGCTGTCAGCGTCGTTCGAGCCCGAGAGATTCAGAGACGAGTACCGCGAGCAGGTGCTGCAGCTGATCGAGCGCAAGGCCGCCGGCGAAGAGGTCGCGATCCAGCCGGCCGTCGAGAGACCGTCCGAGGTGCCAGACCTGATGGCGGCGCTGGAGGCGAGCCTCGCGACCGTGCGCGGCGACTCGGCCGGCAACGGCGGCGGCGCGGCGCCGGCCGCCCCGGCCGCCGCCTCCAGAAGACGCGCGCGCAGAGCGCCGGCGAGAGCCAGAGCGAGAGCCAAGGCGAAGTAGGGCGCTCGCGGCCATGCCGCGAGCACGTCGGGGCCGGTCGCAGACCCTCATGTGACTTTCCGAGTCACATGGTGTTTACGCTTTCTCAACCCCGGTCGCAGGGACGGCGACCGATCCTTCGCCCATGAGCCCGCTCATCGCACCCCGTGCCGATCCGGCACCGCCGCAGCATCTGCGCTCGCTCCGCGTCACGCTCGCCGACGGCGCGCAGACCACGGTCCACGTCGCCACGCACGAACTGGCCAGCACGCGGGTGCGGGTCGCGCGGCTGACGCGTCCCGAGCCGCTGGCGTCGTGGTGCGCGCGCACCGGCGTCGAGGAGGCGCTCGTCGGCGGCTTCTTCGTGCGCCCCCACGGCCGCCCGCTGGGCGAGGTGCGCACACACGGGATCGCCCGCGAGAGCACGGCCTTCACGGCGCCGTGGCACAAGGTCCGTGCCTGCCTGCACGTCGATCGCGGCGTCGTCTCGATCGCGCCGCGCGACAGCTTCTGCACGACGCCGCGCGGCGATCTGCTGCAGGCCGGCCCGCTGCTGGTGCGCGACGGCGAGCAGGTCGTCCACGCCGGCAGTGATCCGGAGGGGTTCTCGGCCGGCCAGTCGCAGTTCGACTCCGACATCAGCGACGGCCGCTACCCGCGCGCCGCGATCGCGATCGCCGGCGAGCACCTGCTGGCGGTCGCCGTCGACGGCCGCGCTCATGACGAAACCGGCCTGACGCTCGACGAGCTGGCCGCGACGCTGCTCGACCTCGGCGCCGAGCAGGCGATGAACCTCGACGGCGGCGGCTCGACGTCGCTCGTCTGCGGCGGCCTGCTGCGCAACGTGCCGCGCGGCGAGTTCGACGTCGTGATCCCCGGCGGTCGCGCGGTCTCGACCGCGATCGCCTTCGCGCCGCGCTGAGTCGGCGCCGGGCGCGCCGCGCTGAGTCGCGCCAGCGCCGCCCTCGCCCGCCAGCGCCGCCCTCGCGCGCCAGCGCCCGCCTCACGCGCCAGCGCCCGCCTCACGCGCGCCCGCGTCCCGCCCAGCCCCGCGCGCCCGCGCCCTATCGGCCTGTCAGCCCTCCCGCGAGGCGCGATTCCCGCTGCTAGCGTCGATGGTGTATGCGACGAACGTCACGACCTCGCGCCCTGATGGGCGTCGCCTTCTTCCCTCGCGGCGGCTCGGCGCATGTCATCCGCGGCCTCGCCGGCGCGCTCCCGGCGCACGGATGGGACGTGACGGTCGTCTCCGGCTCCCAGCCAGGCCTCGGCGACGCCGGGCCGTTCTATGCGCCGCTTGACGTCCACGCGGTCGAACTGGGCGTCCATCAAGCCTCCTACGAGGACCGCCCCGACGCCCCCGACCGCGTCTTCGCCGCCCTCGACGAGGCCGCCTACGAGCGCCAGGTCGCCCGCTGGAGCGCCGCGCTGGCGCGCGCCGGCGCCGCCGACGCCGACCTGCTCCACCTCCACCATCTGACGCCGCTGCACGAGGCGGCGGCGCGCGTCGCGCCGGAGGTCCCCGTCATCGGTCACCTGCACGGAACCGAGCTGCTGATGCTCGAGCGGATCGCCGACGGCGCCCCGCCGAGCTGGCGTCACGCGGAGCGCTGGGCTGAGCGGATGCGGCGGTGGGCCGCCGGCTGCGAGCGCACGATCGTGCTGACCGAGCGCCAGCTGCCGCGTGTCGAGCGCCTGCTGGGGGAGGAGGTCGCCGAGCGCTGCGTCGCGATCCCCAACGGCGTCGACGCCGCGCGCTTCGCCCACGCCGACGTCGACCGCCGCGCGCACTGGCGCCGTCACCTGGTGGAGGAGCCGCGCGGCTGGCGTCCCGGCGCGCCCGAGGGCTCGGTCGCCTACACCGAGGCCGATCTGGCCGCCTTCGACGACGGCGGGCCCGTGCTGCTGTACGTCGGCCGCTTCACCGAGGTCAAGCGCGTCGGCCTGCTGATCCGCGCCTTCGCCAAGGCTCAGCGCCGCTTCGCGCGGCGCACGCCGCTCGTGCTCGTCGGCGGTCACCCGGGCGAGTGGGAGGGGGAGCACCCGCTGGAGGCGATCGCCGCCTCCAGCGCGCGCGACGTCTTCCTCGCCGGCTGGCAGGACCACGACAGGCTGCCGCGGTTCCTGGCCGCCGGCGACGCGATCGTGCTGCCGTCCGTGCGCGAGCAGTTCGGCTCGGTGCTGGTCGAGGGGATGGCCTGCGGGCTGCCCGCCGTCGCCGTCGACGCGATGGGCCCGGGGGAGATCGTCAAGCCCGGAGAGAGCGGCTGGCTGCTCCCGCCGGACGACGAAAAGGCGCTCGTGGAGGCGCTCGTGGAGGTCGTCGACAACCCCCGGGAACGCCGACGGCGCGGGGAATTCGCCCGTGCCGACGTGGTCGCCCGCTACGGCCGCGACGCCGCCGCGGCCCAAGTTGCGTCAACATATGAGGCGGCGTGCAGCGCGGACGCGACCCCGAGCGGGGCTCCGGCGGTCGCACCGAGCTGACGCTCATATCACGAAATTCCTGCTGGTGGAGCGCTGCCGGGGGTCGGCCCGCTGGTACCCTGTGGCCTCCTCTCAGTGTTCGCGACGCCCGCCGGGACACAGGATTCATGCCCACGATCAAGCCGCCAAAGGCCGCTGGCCTCTACCACCCCGAACATGAGCACGACGCCTGCGGCGTCGCGTTCGTGGCAAAGATCACGGGGGACGCCGACCACGGCGTCGTCGGTCGTGCGCTCTACGCGCTCGAGAACCTCGAGCACCGCGGTGCCGCCGGCGCTGACCCGACGACCGGCGACGGCGCCGGCATCCTGCTGCAGCTGCCCGAGGAGTTCTTCCGGGCCGTCGTGCCGTTCCCGCTGCCGGATCGCGGCAGGTTCGCCGTCGGCGTCCTCTTCCTGCCGCAGGAGCAGGAGGCGCACGACCGCATCGTGGAGCTGGTCGACCGCACCGTCGCCGACGAGGGCCAGAGAGTCCTCGGCTGGCGCGACGTGCCGGTCGACGAGGCGTTCGTCGGCGTCACCGCCGGCGCGTCCGCTCCGCGCATCCGCCAGGTCTTCGTCGGCGCCAGCGAGGAGCTGCCCGACCAGCTCGCCTTCGAGCGCAAGCTCTACGTCATCCGCCGCCTGATCGAGAAGGGCGCCGGCCCGGAGCTGGCGATCCCGAGCTTCTCCTCGCGCACGATCGTCTACAAGGGCATGCTGACGGCGCCGCAGATGTCGGGCTACTACCCCGACCTCAAGGACGAGCGGATGGTCTCGCGCCTCGCGCTCGTCCACTCGCGCTTCTCGACCAACACCTTCCCCAGCTGGGAGCTCGCGCACCCGTACCGGATGCTCGCCCACAACGGCGAGATCAACACGCTGCGCGGCAACATCAACTGGATGCGGGCGCGCGAGTCGCAGCTGCTGTCCGAGCACTTCGGCGATGACCTCGAGAAGGTCATGCCGGTGGTGCGCGACGGCGGCTCGGACTCGGCGACGTTCGACAACGTGCTCGAGCTGCTCGTGCTCGACGGCCGGCCGATCACGCACGCCGTGATGATGATGGTGCCGGAGGCATACCGCGACAACGCGGACCTGTCGCCGGCCGTGCGCGGCTTCTACGACTACCACTCGTGCGTGATGGAGCCGTGGGACGGCCCCGCCGCGATCTGCTTCACCGACGGCACGCAGGTCGGCGCGACGCTCGACCGCAACGGCCTGCGCCCCGGCCGCTGGGTGCAGACGACCGACGGATACGTCGTGCTCGCCTCCGAGACCGGCGTGATCAAGGCGAAGCCGAACGAGATCGTCCGCAAGGGCCGCCTGCAGCCGGGCAAGATCTTCCTCGTCGACCTCGAGCAGGGCCGCATCGTCGAGGACGAGGAGGTCAAGGCGAGAGTCGCCGGCCAGCGTCCCTACGGCGAGTGGTACGCCGAGCGCGTCGTCCACCTCGACGACCTGCCCGAGCGCGCCCCGCGCGCGCCGCGCGTGGAGCCGCTGCGCTCCAAGCAGCTCGCGTTCGGCTACTCGCAGGAGGACCTGCGCCTGACGATCGCCCCGATGGCGGTCGGCGGCGAGGAGCCGACGGCCTCGATGGGCAACGACGCGGCGCTCGCCGTGCTGTCCGATCGCCAGCCGCCGCTGTTCGCCTACTTCAAGCAGCTGTTCGCGCAGGTCACCAACCCGCCGATCGACCCGATCCGCGAGTCGGTCGTGATGTCGCTGGCGACGTCGGTCGGCGCCGAGGTCAACCTGCTCGACGAGAGCCCGCAGCACGCCCACCAGCTGTTCATGCGCCAGCCGATCCTGCGCAACCACGAGCTGGAGAAGCTGCGGCAGGTCTCGCACGACATATTCCACGCTGCCACGATCGACCTCACCTGGCCGGTCGAGCAGGGCCCGGAGGGCATGGAGCGCCGTCTCAGAGCGATCTGCGACGAGGCCTCCGCGTGGATCGAGCGAGGCGCGAACATCGTGATCCTGTCGGACCGCAACCTCGGCGCCGAGCGCGTCGCGATCCCGTCGCTGCTGGCGGTCGCCGCGGTCCACCACCACCTCGTGCGCGAGGGCACCCGCCTGCGCTGCGGCCTCGTGATCGAGACCGGCGAGCCGCGCGAGATCCACCACATGGCGACGCTGATCGGCTACGGCGCGGCGGCGATCAACCCGTACCTGATGTTCGAGTCGCTCGACGAGCTGGCCGACCACGGCCGCCTGCCGGTCGACCTCGACCGCGAGACGGCCGAGCAGCGGATCGTGAGAGCGATCGGCAAGGGCCTGCTGAAGACCTTCTCGAAGATGGGCATCTCGACGATCCAGTCGTACTGCGGCGCCCAGATCTTCGAGGCCGTCGGGCTCGAGCCCGAGCTGGTCGACAAGTACTTCACCGGCACCTCGTCGCGGATCGGCGGCATCGGCATGGACGTGCTCGCGAGAGAGGCGCTGGAGCGTCACTTCCGCGCGTACCCGCGCACCGGCCGCGAGACGCTGCCCGTCGGCGGCGTGCTGCAGTGGCGCCGCAACGGCGAGCGCCACATCTGGAACCCGGACACGATCGCGCTGCTGCAGCACGCGGTCAGATCCGAGGACGGCAAGGCCGGCCAGACCTACGAGGACTTCGCTCGCGCGGTCAACGACGAGGCGGCCCGCAAGGCGTCGCTGCGCGGCCTGATGAAGCTGCGCACGCTCTCCGAGCCGATCCCGCTCGACGAGGTCGAGTCGGCCGACGAGATCGTCAAGCGCTTCTCGACCGGCGCGATGTCGCTCGGCGCGATCTCGAGAGAGTCGCACGAGGCGCTCGCGATCGCGATGAACCGCATCGGCGGCAGATCGAACACCGGCGAGGGCGGGGAGGACCCGGTCCGCTTCGGCTCGGAGGCCAACGGCGACAGCCGCCGCTCGGCGATCAAGCAGATCGCCTCCGGCCGCTTCGGCGTGACGCCGCACTACCTCGTCAACGCCGATCAGCTGCAGATCAAGATGGCGCAGGGCGCCAAGCCCGGCGAGGGCGGCCAGCTGCCCGGCCACAAGGTCGACGACTACATCGCCGGCCTGCGCCACTCGACGCCCGGCGTCGCCCTGATCTCGCCGCCGCCGCACCACGACATCTACTCGATCGAGGATCTGAAGCAGCTGATCTACGACCTGCGCTGCTCCAACCCGGAGGCGACCGTCTCGGTCAAGCTCGTCTCCGAGGTCGGCGTCGGCACGGTCGCCGCGGGCGTCGCGAAGGCGAACGCGGACCACATCGTCGTCTCCGGCCACGACGGCGGCACCGGCGCCTCGCCGGCCTCATCGATCCAGTTCGCCGGCACGCCGTGGGAGATCGGGCTCGCCGAGACGCAGCAGACGCTGCTGCTCAACGACCTGCGCTCGCGCGTGACCGTCCAGGCCGACGGCCAGATGAAGACCGGTCGCGACGTCGTGATCGCCGCGCTGCTGGGCGCCGACGAGGTCGGCTTCTCGACCGCGCCGCTGATCGCGATGGGCTGCATCATGATGCGCGTCTGCCACCTGAACACCTGTCCGGTCGGCATCGCGACGCAGAACCCGGAGCTGCGCAAGCGCTTCGAGGGCACGCCCGAGCACGTCGTCAAGTACCTCTTCTTCGTCGCCGAGGAGACGCGCGAGCTGATGGCGTCGATCGGCGTGCGCAGCTTCGACGAGATGATCGGCCGCACCGACCTGCTCGAGATGGACGGCGCGATCGACCACTGGAAGGCGCGCGGGGTCGACCTCAGCGCCGTCTTCGCGATGCCGGAGCTGCCCGAGGGCACGCCGCTGCGTCGCACGACCGACCAGGAGCCGGTGCTCGACGACGCGCTCGACTGGCGGCTCGTCAGAGAGGCCGAGCCGGCGCTCGCCAGCGGCCAGAGAGTCGTGCTGGAGGCGACGGTCCGCAACGTCAACCGCACCGTCGGCGGCATCCTCTCCAGCCGCGTCGCCAGGCGCTTCGGCCCCGACGGCCTGCCCGAGGGCACGATCGAGGTCGGCCTGGAGGGCTCGGCCGGCCAGAGCTTCGGCGCCTGGCTGATGCCCGGCGTCAGCTTCACGCTCACGGGCGAGACGAACGACTACACCGGCAAGGGCCTCGCCGGCGGCGTGCTGACCGTGCGCCCGCCCGCCGACGCCGCCTTCGACGTCGAGAGATCGCCGATCGTCGGCAACACCGTGCTCTACGGCGCCACCCGCGGCCGCGCCTTCTTCCGCGGTCTCGCGGGCGAGCGCTTCGCCGTCCGCAACTCGGGCGCCGCGACGGTCGTCGAGGGCGTCGGCGACCACGGCTGCGAGTACATGACCGGCGGCCGCGTCGTCGTGCTCGGCCCGACCGGGCGCAACTTCGCCGCCGGCATGAGCGGTGGCATCGCCTACGTCTACGACGAGCACCACCGCTTCGCGGGCCTCTGCAACCCGGAGCTGGTGGAGCTGGAGCCGCTCGAGGAGCACGACGAGGCCGAGCTGAAGGATCTTGTCGCCGAGCACGCCGCGCGCACCGGTTCGCAGGTCGCGCAGCGCATCCTCGACGACTGGGACGAGGCCGCCCAGCGGTTCGTGAAGGTGATGCCGCGCGACTACAAGCGCGCCATCGCCGAGCGGGCCGCGCGCGAGCAGACCGAGACCGGCGTGGCGCAGGCCGCCGCACCGGCCGAAGCCTGAGAAGGACCTGACACATGGGTGAGCTTGGCGGTTTCCTGAGAATCGAGCGCGTCGGCTTCGACAAGCGCGACCCGACGCAGCGCGTCGGCGACTACGACCAGTACTTCCGGCTGCAGCCGGAGTCGGAGCTGAAGAGACAGGGCGCCCGCTGCATGGACTGCGGCATCCCGTTCTGTCACGAGGGCTGCCCGCTCGGGAATCTGATCCCCGACTGGAACGACCTCGTCTTCCGCGACCGCTGGCAGGACGCGATCGTCCAGCTGCACGCGACCAACAACTTCCCCGAGTTCACGGGCCGGATCTGCCCGGCGCCGTGCGAGTCGGCCTGCGTGCTGGCGGTCAACTCGGACCCGGTCACGATCGAGCAGATCGAGCTGTCGATCGTCGAGCGCGCGTACGAGGAGGGCTGGATCGTCCCCGAGCCGCCCGACCGCCGCACCGGCAAGACGGTCGGCGTCGTCGGCTCCGGTCCCGCCGGCCTGGCGGTCGCCGCCGAGCTGAACAAGTCGGGCCACTTCGTGACGGTCTACGAGCGCGACGAAGGCCCGGGCGGCCTGATGCGCTTCGGCGTGCCGGACGCGAAGCTGCCGAAGTCGGTGATCGACCGCCGCGTCGCGATCCTCAAGGCCGAGGGCGTCAGATTCGAGTACGGCGTCGACGTCGGCAGCGACGTCACCGCCGACGAGCTGCGCGACCGCCACGACGCGGTCGTCGTCGCGATCGGCTCGCGCGTCCCGCGCGACGTCACCTCGCCCGGCCGCGAGCTGTCCGGCATCCACCCGGCGATGGACTACCTCTACCAGCGCAACCGCTGGGTCGCCAGACACGAGGGCCGCCCGTCGCGCGACCCGGAGCCCGGCGAGGAGATCATCGCCGCCGGCAAGAACGTCGTCGTGATCGGCGGCGGCGACACCGGCATGGACTGCATCTCCAACGCCAACCGCGAGGGCGCGACGAGCGCGCGGATCCTCGACGTCTACCAGGAGCTGCAGCCGGGCGGGCGCGACGAGCGCACGCCGTGGCCGCTGCCGCCGAAGCGCACGGAGACGACGTACGCGCTGGAGGAGGGCGGCGAGCGCCGCTGGGGCACGGAGGTCTACGCCTTCTCCGGCGAGGACGGCAAGGTCACCCACGTGCACGCGCGCAAGGTCGTCGGCTCCTCCTCGCGCGACCTGAAGGTCGTCGAGGGCAGCGAGTACACGCTGCCGGCCGACCTCGTGCTGATCGCGATCGGCTTCACGCATCCCGAGCACGAGGGCCTCGTCGACCAGCTCGGCGTCGACAAGGACCCGCGCGGCAACGTCAAGACGATGAAGACCTACCGCACCAACGTCGACGGCGTCTACGCCTGCGGCGACGCGCGCATCGGCCAGTCGCTCGTCGTGACCGCGATCGCGGAGGGGCGCAAGTGCGCGCGCATCGTCAACCGCGATCTCGGCGGCTCGCCGATGGACGCCGACCGTGAGAAGCTCGCGATCGGCGCGTGGGACGGCGAGATCGACCACACCCTGCGCCACGAGGCCGACGTCGCCGGCAACGTGCGCATGGGCGACGACTTCTTCAGCGGGCCCGGCGGACCGATCTGACAAGCGTCAGACCGGGGCGCAACCCGGTCTGACACCGTGTCAATGTAAGCTGCCGCGTGCAGGACGCTTGCGCTCCTGCTGCGCCGGAATCGTCTCCCCCACGATTTCCGGCAGCGGGGGGCCCGGATGTGCTCGGGCCCTTCCGCATACCATGAGCCAGAATGACCGTCACCGCCTCGCTCGGCAGCGACATCAGTCGCTTCTTCGACTCGGTCGGTGAGTTCCTCTCGAACCTCGCCGGGCTCAACTGGTTTGCGCTGCTGCTGGCGCTGATCTTCTACTTCGGCTATCTGACGCTGCGCTCGCGCGCGCTCTTCAACGCCGTCCAGGCGGCCTATCCCTCCGAGCGCGTGCGCTGGCGCGACATCTGGGGCGCCTACGTCTCCGGCGTCGGCATCAACCAGGTCTTCCCGCTCGGTGGCGGCACGATCGTTCAGTACTTCTTGACGCGCATATCGATCCCCAATTCGTCCTATCCGGCGATCATCGCCGCGCTCTGGACGGGTCTGGTCTTCGACTACGCGGTCAACATCGTGATCCTGCTGTTCGCGTTCACGCAGGGCGTCTTCCCGAAGCCGCCGGACTTCTCCAAGCTGCCGGCGTTCGACCTCGCCTTCTTCGCCGCCCACCCGCGTTTCGCCCTCTTCTTCCTGACGGCGCTGGCGATCGGCGTGCTGGTCGCCTTCGCGCTGCTGTCGGCGAGAGTCAAGGCCTTCTGGGCGCGGGTGCGGCAGGGCTTCACGATATTGACCGACCGCCGCCGCTACTTCCGCGAGATGGTCACCTGGCAGATCGGGGCGTGGATCGCGCGCTTCTTCACGTACTGGTTCCTGCTCGACGCCTTCCACATCGGCGGCGGGATCAGAAACGCGCTGCTCGTCCTCGGCGTCCAGGTCGTCGCGATGCTGATGCCGTTCACGCCCGGCGGCGCCGGGGTCCAGCAGGCACTGCTGCTGACGGTCTTCGCTGGTGCGGCGAGCGGGGCGGAGGTGGCTGCCTTCTCGGTCGGCCAGCAGATCGCGCTGGCGGCCGGGGCGGCGGCGATGGCGTTCGGCGCGCTCGCGCTGATCTTCAGATTCCGCAGCTTCAAAGAGGTGATCAGGGCGGGCAAGGAGCATCGCAAGCAAGGCGACGCACCGAGACCGGTGGACGCCACCGCTCCAACTTGACCTTGGCCGCCCAGCCAGTCTAAAGTGACGCCCCCGTCACTTTTGGAGAGGGAGACGTGTTGTCGATGTCCAACCTGCCGTCGGTCTGCATCATCGGTGCCGGCTCGTCCGGGATCGCCGCCTGCAAGGCGCTGTACGAGCGCGGGATCCCGTTCGACTGCATCGAGAAGTCCGACCGCGTCGGCGGCAACTGGGTCTTCGGCAACAGGAACGGGATGTCGGCGGCGTACAGATCGCTGCACATCAACACCTCGCGCGAGCGGATGGAGTACAGCGACTTCCCGATGCCGGAGTGGTATCCGGACTTCCCGCACCACAGCCACATCGCCGCCTACTTCGACCAGTACGTCGACCACTTCGGCTTCCGCGACCAGATCCTCTTCGAGACCGGCGTCGAGCGCGCCGAGCGCGGGGCAGACGGCGTCTGGAGCGTGACGCTCGACAACGGCGAGACGCGCCGCTACGACGCGCTCGTCGTCGCCAACGGCCACCACTGGGATCCGCGCTGGCCCGAACCGGCCTACCCCGGCAGCTTCGACGGCGCGCAGTCGCACGCTCACCACTACATCGACAACAAGCCGTTCGAGGGCAGACGGGTGCTCGTCGTCGGGATCGGCAACAGCGCGATGGACATCGCGGTCGAGACCAGCCACGTGTCGGAGAAGACCATCCTGTCGGCGCGGCGCGGCGCTCACGTGCTGCCGAAGTACATCTTCGGCCGCCCGCTCGACCAGATCCTCGTCAACAGATGGACCGGCGCGGTGCCGTGGGCGATCCGCAAGACGACGCTGAGAACGATGTACCGGATCGGCGTCGGCAAGGTCGAGGACTACGGCCTGCCGAGACCGGACCACGGCGTCGGCGAGGCCCACCCGACGATATCGGCCGACTTCCTCAACCGCCTCGCGCACGGCGAGATGACGTACAAGCCCGCGATCTCGGAGTTGCAGGGCGACCACGTGCTGTTCGCCGACGGCACGCGCGAGGAGGCCGACGCGATCGTCTGGTGCACGGGCTACAGAGTCACCTTCCCGTTCTTCGACGACGACTTCATCGCCGCGCCCGACAACGACCTGCCGCTGTTCCGTCGCGTCTTCCACCCGCAGGTCGACAACGTCTTCTTCGTCGGGCTGCTGCAGCCGCTCGGGGCGATCATGCCGCTGGCGGAGGCGCAGGGGAGATGGATCGCCGCCTACCTGCGCGGCGAGTACGCGCTGCCCGACGCGGCCGCAGTCGCGCAGGACATCGAGCACGAGCGTCGCAAGATGTTCAAGCGCTACGTTGCCTCCAAGCGCCACACGATGCAGGTCGACTTCGACACCTACCTCTACGACCTCGGTCGCGAGCGCAAGGCCGGCGCGCGACGGATGCGCGAGCGCGGCTTCGCGCTGCCGGTGGCGGCGCGGGCGGCTCGGGCGGCTCGGGCGGCTCGGGCGGGCGATCAGGTCGAGGCCCCGACATGACGCCGACGGCCGCGACTGCGGGCAAGCGCGAGCGCACGAAGGCGCACAACCGCCGCGCGATCCTCGACGCGGCCTGCGAGGTCTTCAGCGAGATGGGCTACGACGCGGCGTCGATCCGCGACGTCGTACGTCGCACCGACCTGGCCTCGGGCACCTTCTACAACTACTTCCCGGACAAGGCGTCGGTCTTTCACGCGGTGCTGGAGGAGCGCACCCAGGAGCTGCGCCGGCGGCTGCGGGCGGTGCGCCAGGAGGAGACGACGCTCGATGCCGTCGTCCACCTCGGCTTCCACGTCTACTTCTCCTTCATCGTCGAGGACCGGCCGCTGTTCGAGCTGCTGCGGCGCAACGCCGGGACGGTCCAGACGATGTTCGACACGCCGGCGCTGGAGGCGGGGATCTCCGAGCTGTTCGAGGACCTCAGCACGCTCGCGGAGCGGATCGAGCTGCCGCCGGCGATCGACCTCGACTACCTCGCCGCGGCGATGGGCGGGGTCGCCTTCGAGCTGGGGATCCGGCTGATCGAGCAGCCGGAGCCCGACGTCGAACGGACCGCTCGCTTCGCCGGCGAGCTGTTCCTCGGCGGCATCGCGCGGCTGGCCGGCTGAGCCCGCTCGACGCCCGCTCGACGCCCGCGCGCGGCCGCGCGCGGGCGCCGCCGCCCGGCCGTCCGCGAGACCTGACAGCGGGCCTCGCGCGAGCGCTCTATATTGAGCCCCGCCTTGCCGTCGTTCTGTCGCCACAATCGCTTCGCCGCCAACTGCCCGATCTGCGCTCGTGAGGAGGCGGAGAAGGCCGGGCCGCGCCGCACCGGGCTGAGAAGCACCGGCGGCCACGTCACGCGCAAAGAGCGCACGACGAGCAGAACGGCGCGCAGCCGCGCGACCAACAACGACCTCAGAGTCCGCCGCGTCGCGCGCGCCGGCGCCGACGGCTACGCCTCGACGCTCGTGCCCGGCATCAGAGCGACCGCCGACGCCGAGCGGCTCGCCGAGGAGCTGGCCTTCGCCGTCGGGCGCCTCGCGACGCTGGCCGCCGCGCCGACCGGCCTCTTCGCCGACGTCGCCGGTGAGAGCGACCTCGAGGAGGCGACCTGGCTCGCCTTCCAGATCGCCTACATCGGCCCGCTCGATGGTGACGACCCGTTCGGCGCGATCGACGCCGTCCGCACGACTTGGGCATCGGGCGAGCTGCCCGATCTGAACGGCGTCGAGCTCGGCCCGCGCACCTCGCACACGCCGGCGAGAGGGACGCAGACGATCGAGGCCTATCGCGCCTGGGTCGCGCGCTCGGGCTCTCAGGAGCAGGCGTTCACCGGCGAGAGCGTGTGGACGCCCGCCCGCCGTTTCCAGCGCCTCTTCGAGCGGCTCGCGGTGAAGGGCTTCTCGCGCGATGCGCGCTATGACCTGCTCGTCACGCTCGGCCGCCTCGGCGTCTACGAGCTGAGTGCTCACAACCTCGCGGTCGGCGGGGACGACGAGACGACCGTCGCCGCCAAGCGCGTCTTCGGGATCGGCGACACGCTGCTGCTGGAGAGACGCGCCGCCGACCTTGCCGAGGCGAGCGAGCTGCCGATCGAGGCGCTCGACGTGGGGCTGTGGAATTGGGCCCGTCCGCCTCTCCGCCAGCTCGGCGGGCCGCTGCTGCCCGGCCGTGCGACGCTTGGCGTCCCGGATGCCGAGCCCGACGCCGACGCGTACACGCGCGCGGCGAGCGCGCTGCGGCTGTAGCACCCCGCGGCCTCGCGCCATCAGCGACGCATCGCGTCGTCGCGCGCCTGCGCGCAACCTCGCTCGCCTTGCGCCGGCTCTCGCGCACCGGACCTGCTTCCGGTGCGCATAACTCCGTAATCACGACGAACATTCGTCCGTAAACAGATTCGTCTCATGTTGTAAAAGTCCGCTATTTGCGGCAATTGGTTCTTCCAAGTGGGGAGAACAACAGCCTCTCCTGGCTCTGGCGGCCGATGACAGCGCGTGTACGGAGCTTGGCGCGGTCGCACTCGGCTCCGACGCGAAAAGCCAGGGGAAGGACGACGATGAGAAGGTCGCCGATCCGGCGCGGGGGCGTCGGAGGGGATGAGCTGGTGCTCGCGCTGGTGCGTGAGCACGCGGGGGAGCTGCTGCGCTTCGCGCGCCGCTTCTCGATCTGCGCGGACGACGCGCAGGACGCCTACCAGCGGGCGCTGGAGAAGCTCGTGCTGCGCATGCGCGGCACGCCGCCCGTCAACGTGCTGAGCTGGCTGCGGACCGTTCTGCGGCATGAGGCGCTGGCAGTGCGGGCCGAGCGCGAGCGGATGCTCGGCAAGGGGCCGCTCGACGACGATCGCAACGGCGACGGCGCGGCGGTCGACCCGGCTGAGCGCGTCGAGCGGTTCGAGCGGCTCGCGCACACGGCCGAGGCGCTGCGCGGCCTCAAGCCGCAGGAGCTGACCGCGCTCGCGCTGCGCGCTGAGGGGCTCTCATATCGTGAGATCTGCGAGCGGACCTCGTGGACGTACACGAGATGCAACCGCGCGGTCACCGAGGGCCGGCGCGCGCTGCTGGCGCGGCTGCACGCGATCGAGTCCGGTGCCGAGTGCGCCCGCTGGCTCCCGGTGCTGTCCCGCTTCGCCGACGGCGAGGCCGGCGCGAGCGAGCTGGCCGAGTTGCGCCCGCACCTGCGCGCGTGCACCGGCTGCCGGGCGACGCTGCGCGGCTTCCACGCCGCGCCCGGCCAGGTCGGCGCGCTGCTGCCGGTCGAGCTGCTGCCGGTGGTCGTCGCGGCGGGGACGGGCGCGGGCGGCGGCATCGGCATCGGCCGGCACCTCGACGGTCTGCTGCACACGCTGCTCGATCGGGCCGGGGTGTCGGTGCTGCGGGTCCACGGTGCGATCGACGCCCTGCCCGGCACCAAGCTCGCCGCTGTGGCCGCCTCGACGGTGGCGGTCGCCGGCGGGGGTGCGGCGATCGAGCAGGCCGCGACGGCGGGCGTCGAGAGAGCACGCCCACCGCACGTCGCCGCCTCCACGGCTGCCACGGTCCCCGCCGTTGCCGGACCGATCCCCGCGTCCGCATCGCTGCCCTCGTCAGCGTCGCGGCCGGCGAGCGGTCCTGGGACGGCGGGAGGCGGGTCGTCCTCCGTCCCTGGCGAGGCGGCGTTCGCGTCAGCAGGCTCACTGCCCGGCGAGTTCGCGCTGGAGCAGTTGCAGCTGTCGCCGTCGGCGAGCGTTCGCGGCCCGGCCGAGTACGCCGCCGCGGTGTCCAGAGGGTCGGCGATCGCAACTGCCGGCGCGGCGCAGCTCGCCGCGCGCCCCGCCTTCCGAGCACCCGCGAACGCGAGCAGCGAGGAGCTGCCCGCGAGCGCTGCGAGCGGCGCAACCGAGGCCCAGTCGAGGCGACCCCACGAGTCGACGTCCACCGCCGGAGGCACCGCCGCTCCCGCACCCGCCCGCGAGCCGACCGCCGCCCCGGCCCGCCAGCCCGCGGCCGCGCCCGCGACCCCGCCGGCCTTCGACCCACAGCCCAGCCACGACGCCCAGCAGTCCCCGTCGTCCGTCGCCGCACCCGGCGGCGAGTTCGGCGGCTTCTGACAACCCGACCACGAGGTCACGCCATGCTCACAACCAAGTCCGTCCCGCTTCTCTTGCTGTTGTCGCTCCTGCTCCTCCACCCACCCGCAGCCGACGCGGCGACGTACACCGTCCACAGCTGCAGAACCCCAAGTGGCACCTGGGTGGGAGCGGAGGGGTGGAGAGGAGAAATGCAAGAACCAGAGCAAGGCCGAGATGTCGGGAACGCGGAGCGCTGCGGTTCGCCGTCGGTTCCGTTGGCACTGAGATTCGGTGATCTTCAATTGCCTGTTTCCGTCGGCACGACGATCGGGCTTACGTTCACGTCTGCCTC
Source organism: Conexibacter stalactiti (assembly GCF_033542075.1). Classification (NCBI taxonomy): domain Bacteria; kingdom Bacillati; phylum Actinomycetota; class Thermoleophilia; order Solirubrobacterales; family Conexibacteraceae; genus Conexibacter; species Conexibacter stalactiti. The sequence continues at coordinate 34,679 of NZ_JAWSTH010000013.1, read as the reverse complement.
GAACACACGGATCGAGTCGGCGTCAGTCCTGCGCAGCTTCGCGCTCGACTGGCCCGTGGTCGCAGGTTTGTACGGCCGCCCGTACACATATGACGCCTGGCACGGCGACGACACCGAGAACAACCAGTTGGAACTCCTCATACCTGACTACGGGGTCAGAGCCGAGAGTGGCTCGTCGGACCGTGAACTTCCAGTCGACGCGCTGCCATGGGATTCGGTGAGTTTCCGCCTCCAATGTTGGCTCCACCTTGGTGTCAACCTGTGCGGGCCGTCCCGGCCAACCCTCACAATCGACCGCGCGACATTCCAACTCCGCGACGTCCTTGCACCGACACTCACGAGCAGCTGGGGTGCGGCGAGAGTGCGCGGGGTGGTGGGGATCGGGTTCGACGCCGCCGATGCGGGCGGCGGGGTCTATCGGTCGATACTGGAGGTCGACGGCGCGGAGGTGACGCGGGAGGTCGTCGACGAGAACGGCGGCAGATGCGGGGATGTGGAGCCCGAGACGGCGGATCCGTACGAGTTCGCCGCGCCGCTGCCGTGCCCGTTGATGGTGGCAGGAAGCGTGGAGTTCGACTCGGCGGCGCTCACCGACGGGACGCACACGATCGCGCTCCGGGTGGAGGACGCTGCGGGCAATCAATCCGCGGTGGTGCAGCGCACGGTCACAAGTCACAACGCGCCGATCTCGATCAGCGCGCCGTGGCTTGGCGGGGATCCGCGCATCGGCGGCCTTGTGTCCACCGACGCCGGCGGGTGGGACGGCGCACCGGACGCCTTCGAGTACCGCTGGCTGCGCTGCGATGCGGCCGGCGCGAACTGCGCCGCGATCGTCGGCGCGAGCGGACCGCAGCACTCGCCGATCGCCGCCGACGCGTACCACCGCCTCGTCGCCGAGGTCGTCGCCGGCAACTCCAGCGGCAGCGCCGTCGCGCGCTCCGCCCCGAGCGACCTCGTCGCCGACGCGGAGGGGAGGACCGCGCCCGGCGGCAGTCCCAGACCGGGCGACCCGACCGACAACGGGGACAGAGGCGGAACCGGTGACGGTGGCGCCGCACCGGGTGGCTCAGGCGGACCCGGCGCGGGCGCGAGCGGCGGCGGCAGCGGCAGCGCTGGCGGTGGAGCTGGCGGCGTCGCCGGCATCCCCACCCTTCAGAACCCGCTCGGCGACCAGGCCGGTCGCGCGCCCAACGGCAGAGGGGCATCCGCGCGGGCGCGCGTCACGCTCGCGTTGCGACGCGCCGGCGGCGGCTCCGCCACGCGCGTGCGGTCGGCGATCAACCGGCGCTGGACCGTCGTCGGCCGGCTCACCGACGGCACTGGCAGAGCGATCGAGGGCGCCCGGCTGAACCTGCTGCACCGCGTCGCCGGCCGGCGCTGGGTCGCGCGCGGCCTCGTGCGGACCGGACCCGGTGGCCGCTTCACGCAGACGCTTCCAGGCGGCCCGAGCCGTACGGTCAGAGTGACCTACTTCCCGTTCGGCGACAGCGACGCCTTCCGCGCCTCGAACACCGTCTCGATCGACGTGCTGGCGCCGCTCACGATCAAGACCGACCGGCGGATCCTCGGCGCCCGGCGGACGGTGACGATCAGCGGCCGCGCTGGCGGCGGCTCGATCCCCGCCGGCGGGCTGCTCGTCACGCTGCAGGGCTATCAACAGGGCTGGGGCTGGCGGACCTTCCGCACGATCCGGACCAACCGCGGCGGCGCCTGGCGCACCAGCTACCGCTTCCGCGCGATCAGCGGTCGGTTCGCCTTCCGCGCGCTCGTCCCGCAACAGGGCCGCTACCCGTTCGTCACGACCACCTCGCGATCGGTGCCGGTCATGCTGGCGGCCGAGTGAGGGCCGGCCGCGGGGAGGACGGCGGGGCGCGTGGCGCCCCGCCGGCTCACTCCACCAGCGCTGCGGGCTCGTCGACCAGCGCCGCCCGCTCGCGCTGGCGCGCGACGATCCGCTCGACCATCTCCGGGTCCAGTCGCGTGATGCCGACGATCTGCTCGGTCGAAAGCCCGGCGCGGCGGGCGATCTCGATCCGCCGTTCGAGCGCGCCCATCGCGGCGCGCACGCTCTGGAGCCGTTCGAGGTCGAAGCGCAGCCTCGGACGGTCGAGCCCGCGGTAGTCGATCACCGCCTCGGCGGCACCGTAGAAGTCCAACGCGGACTTGAACAGTCCGCGCTCGACCGCGGACGTGATCGTCGCGTCGGCTTCGCCGGACGCGCCGTCGCTCTCGTGCTGTTCCGTCACGACTCGCATCTGCACCTCCGTCGCGCGCGCCACGGCGCGCGTCCCGAGCCCCGGCGACCCCCGCGATCGCACGACGCTGCTTCGGGGACGTACCGAACCCACGTCATCTGGCTGCTGCCTCCTGCTTCGGTCCCCACCGACTTGTGAACGCCGGCATTCCTCATGGTTGCAGCCGGCGCGTTACGACGCAAACGTCGTAAAACCGGTGCGATTGGAAGCGGGCGCGGCGGCGTTCACTCCTCGTCGGTCGCCGAGGGCGCGGGCAGCGTCGCTATTCGTTCCGCGCGCGCGAACAGCTCGGAGCAGGGGAGGTCGAGCCCCGAGACCAGGCGCAGTAGCGTGCGCGCGGTCGGATTCCCGATCCCCGCTTCAAGCTCCCAGATCCGTCGTTGGGGTACGCCCGTGCGCAGTGAGAGTGCCTCCTGGGTGAGGCTCAGCTCCTCGCGACGCTCTCGCAGCGCTCGCCCGAGCGCGCGGAGGAAAGGGGTGGCATCCGGCACCGCGCCACCCTCTGTTGCGGCCGCTGGTTCTGCAACGACATTTACGTCGTGGGTAGTGATAGTGGCAATTCTCACAGCTTGAAAGTTTTGCCGTCTGCACCGAGCCGTACAGTCCTGCACGATCAGTTCCTCGATCTGTGACGACGCAGGAGCCCCGATGTCCCTCTGCTTCATCGAGCCGCAGAATGCTATTCGCGTGATTGCCAATTCCGTGGGCCGGGAGGCGCGTCGACAGCTGCTCGGAGAAGTTGTGCGGGCCTGGGTCGACGAGATCCCGGAGCCCGATCTCGACTCGCACTACGCGAAGGCCGTCGCCGACCTCGACGAGCACGACCTCTCGATGCTCGCCGCCTGGCACGCGTCGCTGGAGGTCGGTCATCCGATCGCCAACAAGGAGTTCCTCGTCAACGTCTTCCCGTCGCTCGGGGAGAACCGCCGCGAGGCGCTGAAGATCGCCGCTGGCTTCCGCGGCGAGGAGGCGTTCGACGCCGGCGTCGCCGAGGAGCAGTCGCTGGAGATGGTGCTGCCGTTCCTGTCGGAGCAGCGCTGCCGCGAGCTTGCGCAGGAGTGCGTCGAGCTCTACTGCTGGGACCGGCTCGGCTCCGAGAACTAGCCCGGCGCGCCGCAGGGCCGCCGCGCACGGGCGCGTGAACGACGCGCCGTCACGCTAGGAGGAGCCGTCGAGCAGCGCTTCGACGTCGGCGATCGTCTGCTCGGTCGAGAGGAACTGCACCGCGTTCATCCCGAGCGCCCCGGCCGCCTCGCAGTTGACCTGCAGGTCGTCGACGAAGACGGTCGCGCTCGCCGGCAGACCAAGTCTCGAGAGCAGCAGCTCGTAGATCGCCGGGTCGGGCTTGCGCATGCCGACGAACGCTGAGTCGACGACCAGCTCGAAGATCTCGTCGATCGGCAGCATCGCGCGCCACAGCGGCTCCCACTCGCGCACGTTGTTGGTGAGGATCGCCATCCGGTAGCCGCGGCCGTGCAGCTCGCGCAAGTAGGCGAACAGCTCCTCATTGGGATGCAGGGCCGCGAAGAAGGCGTCGCCGAAGCCGTCGAAGTCGACGTCGCGACCGAGCACGTCGCTCATCGCCGCGCTCAGCTGAGCGGTGAACTGCGCCTCGCTGATCGTGCCCTTCTCCAGCTCGAACAGCGGCTGCACGCCGCCGGCCAGCTCGGCCGCGCGCGCCATCCCCTTGCCGAACTGCTCCAGCGGTATGCCCTGCGCCGTCTGCAGCGCCGCGAAGGCGTGCATCAGCGGCGTCGTCAGAACGCCGCCGAAGTCCGAGACGATCGCCTCGATGCGGCCGTCGCCGGCCGCGCTGGAATGCTCCGAAGCGGCGCTCATCTGCGACGCAGCACGTCGTAGCGGCCGACGCCGCGGCTGCCTTCCATCCGCCACGTGAAGAAGGCGCAGTCCAGCCGCAGCTCGCCGAGATCGAACGTCGTTCCGCAGACGGCCTCGCCGGCGCCCCGCAACGGCCCCTGCTCACCCTCCTCGTCGACCCACAGCTCCAGCCCGGCGCGCAGCTGACGGCCGCTGCCGTCGAGCGTCGTCGAGAGGCGGGGGTCGTCGATCGCGGCCGGCTCGGCGTCGAGCACGAAGGCGCTGACGACCTCATCCTCGTGGCCGTCGGCACCACGCGGGCGGACGGCGGCGAGCGCGACCCCGCGCTCGTCGTCGAGCCAGACGCCGAGCGTGCGCGACAGCTCGATCTGCTGCCAGTCGGGCGCACCCCACTGGTGGCCGCGCTGGCCCAGGCAGTCGAGCTTGAACGGGCGCCCGCCGACGTTGACGGTGCCGCGCACGCGGCAGAGCTGCTCGTAGCCGTTGATCGCGGCCGCGCCCTCGGAGATCTCGCCGGCGCCGATCTCGGCCGGCGGGCCGAGCGCGTCGAAGCGCAGCTCGAAGCTGCCGCCGTCGCCGTCGTGGGCGACGGTCCAGGCGCGCAGCGGCTCAACGATCTCGGCGCTGGCGTCACCGGCCTCGACGCGCGTCCAGTCAAGCGCGGCCGCCTCGACCGCGCCGGAGGAGGAGACCTCGACGACCTCGCCGGCGTGGAACAGCAGCGTGATGCTGGTGGCGCGCGGCGGCGTGCCGGGAATGAGGCCGAGCCGGACGCTGCCGTAGAGGCTGGACGCGGGATCGCCGAAGGCGTAGGTGACGGCGTCGCCGAAACCCTCGCCCTCGGCGGGGCGGGGCGACTCGTGCTGGGGGCCGATCATGCGCGCGGCAGCGGCCCGGGGCCAGGGCGGTCGACGTCGTGTGCGGTGGAGTCCACGTCGTAATCCTGCCGTGCGCGGGCGCGCGCTGCTCCGCCGAAGCTCGCGGCTGCCATCAGCATCCGTCCGCGGGCGCCGCTGAGCAGCAGCTTTCGCACCGCGACACGCGTCGGCGGCAGCAGCAGAAAGAGGCCGAAGACGTCGCTGATGAAGCCGGGCACGATCAGCAGCGAGCCGCCGAAGATCACGAGCGCGCCGTCGACGACCTCGCGCGTCGGCGGGCGGCCGGCGGCGACGGCGGCGCGGAAGCGGCGCCAGGCGAGGCGGCCCTGCGACTTCAGCAGGATCGTGCCGAGGATCGACGAGAAGATCAGGAGGGCGATGGTCGGCAGCGCGCCGATCGCCTGGCCGACCTGGATGATCACGTACAGCTCCGCGATCGGCACCAGGATCAGCAACAGCAGGAGCAGGATGAACATCGTGCTCGACAGGCTACCCGTGTACGGCCGGGACAGACAGGGGGCTGGCCGTACCGGCGGCGGGATAGCGCCTCGGGGGCGCGTCGGAGATGGCGGCGTCAGGCCGCGCTGCGCGTCAGGCGTGCGCGACGCGCAGGCGCGCCGCGTTCGCGGCGACGCCGGTCGTGCCCGGCATGCCCGCCGTGCCCGGCAACGCCGCGGTCGCGCGCTCGACGCTGACGCCCTGGAGCCGGTCGAGGCCGACCAGCTCGATCAGCGCGATGATCTGCGGCTGCGCGTTGCGCAGCGCGACGGTGCGGCCCTGCGCCCGCAGGCGACGGGCGAGCATCACGAAGTCGAGCATCAGCGAGGCGTCGGCCCACGTCAGGTCGGTGAGGTCGATCGCGACGTCGGCCGGGGCCTTGATCGCGCGCGCCAGCGCGGGGCGGCGGCGCGCCTGCGTCGCGCGGTCCTCGTCTCCGGAGCAGCGCAGCGTGGGCGGGTGTTCTCCGTAGTCGACGATGCGCGCGAACCTAACGAAACCTTCACGGTCTGCGCAACTACATAAGTGGACTCTCACGTTCGGTCGACAACCCGCGCGAGCTCCCCGCCGATGGTCTCAGAGGCGCGGGAAGGGTGGTCTACACTGACGGTCGTGTCCACCACGATCGAAGAAGTCAACGACGCGCTGTCCAACGTGATCGACCCGGAGCTGGGTCTCGACTTCGTCGAGCTCGGCCTCGTCTACGACGTCGAGATCGACGGGACGACGGTCAACATCACCTTCACGCTCACGACCCCCGCGTGCCCGATCGGCCCGCAGGTGAGCGAGCAGATGGTCGAGTTCGTCGGCGAGCTCGACGACGTCGACGAGGTCAACCCGAAGATGGTCTTCACCCCGCCGTGGTCGCCGGACAAGATGTCCGAGGATGCGAAGTTCGCGCTGGGCTTCTAGCCCGCCGCTCGCTGGACTGATCCTCCTCGCCGGCGCGCTCGCCGCGCCGACCGCTCACGCGACAGACGCACCCGCACAGCGGCCCGCCACCGGCCGGCTGCTCGTGCTTGCCGACCGGCCGTCCGACGACGGCGCCGCGCGCGCCGCTGTCGCCGCTGCCGGCGCCCGCCGCAGCGGCCCCGCCGTTCCGCAGATCGGCCTCGTCACCGTCCGTCCACGACGGGGCGAGACGGTCGCGCAGGCGGCGCGCCGCCTCTCCGCCGCGCCGGGCGTCGCCGCCGCCCAGCCCGAGCGCCGCATGCGCCTGCGCGAGCTCCCGAACGATCCGGCGCTCGCGCTGCCCGACCCGGTTGCCGGCACGCCCGCGTCGCCGCTGCCGGCGGAGACGCCGCTGGCCTGGCCGCTGCTGCAGGCGGGCTTTCCGGGCGCCTGGGACGTGACGCGCGGCGAGCAGGCGCTCGTCGGCGTGATCGACACCGGCGTCGACGCGTCCCATCCCGACCTCGCGCCCAAGATCGCGCACCTCGTCGACCAGCAGACGACGATCTCCTACGGCCCGGCCGGGACCGACGACGACGGCCACGGAACGCACGTCGCCTCGCTCGCATGCGCGGCGACCGGCAACGGGATCGGGATCGCCGGCGCCGGCCACGACTGCAGACTCGTGATCGAGAAGACCGACCTCACCGACGGCTCGATCGCCGCCGCGATCGTCGATGCGACCGACCGCGGCGTGCACGCGATCAACATGAGCTTCGGCGATGACGGCAGCCGCCCGGCAAGCGTCGCGATCCGGCGCGCCCTGCAGTACGCGGCGGAGCGCGACGTCGTGCTCGTCGCGGCCGCCGCCGACGAGCCCGTCAGAGAGCAGGGCGATCCCTCCAACGTGCTGCAGCCGACCGGCAGCGGGCCCGACATCGAGGCCGGGATCGGTCTCAGCGTGACGGCCGCGACCTACGACGGGGAGCGCGCGCCGTTCGCCGGCTACGGCTCGCAGATCTCGCTCGCCGCCTACGGCACGACCGGTGGTCCGGGCTCGGCGCCGCCGGGGATCGTCGGCGCCTTCCCGCTCGCGCCGACCCGCTTCGAGCGCGCGGCGCGGCCGTGCAACTGCCGCACGTCGATCGCCGGCGACAGCCGTTACGGCTACCTCGCCGGGACCTCGATGGCGGCGCCGCAGGTCGCCGCGACGGCGGCGCTGGTGCGGGCGCTCAACCCCGACCTCAGCGGCAGAGCGGTCGTGCGGCTGCTCAAGCGCACCGCCGAGCGCGGCCCCGGGCGCGGCTGGAACAGAGAGCTCGGCTGGGGGGTCCTCGACGCCGAGCGCGCGCTCACGACCGCGCGCGAGACCGACGCTCGACCGCCGGACTCGCGCGCCAGCGCGACGGCGCTCGCCGGCGGTCGCGTCGAGCTGCGCTGGAGCGTCGAGGACACCGCCCCGCCGCAGGTGCGCGCGTCGGGCGCCCGCGCGGTCGAGCTGGTCGTCGTGCGACTGCGTGACAGGCGCGTCGTGGTGCGCGAGCGCGTGCCGCCGAGCGGCCGCGCACGCACCTTCGAAGGGCGGGCAGGGGAACGCTACGGCGTGCTCTCGCGCGCATTCGACCGCGCCGGCAACCGCGAGCCGCGCCCGCGCCGCTTCGACGACGTCGTGCGGGCGCGGAAGTAACAGCGCCGCACGAGACTCCGCCCGGAGGCCGTCCCGCGCGGCGTCAGCTCATCTGGCGTGACCGTTGCCGTTGCCGTTCCCGTTGCGCGACGGGCGGCGGCGGGCGCGCATCGCGGCGCCGGGACCGTCGGCGCGCGAGACCGGACCGCGCGGCAGCAGCTGCGGCTCGTCGCCGTCGCGGCGGCCGGCGACCGGCACCGCTGAGGCCGGCGTCGCGGTGGCGGTGACCGGCGTCGCGGCCGCGACTCTGCGCGGCGCGCGGCTCGCCGGTCGTCTGCGTCTGGCCGTCGCTCTCGCCGGCAGGCCGGCCGCGGGAGCAGGCGTGGGCGCGGAGCCGCCTCTCGCTCTCGCCGGCGCCGGCGGCGCTCTCGTCGCGGCGCCGACGGCGGCGCGCGCACCGGCCGCGCGCGCCTCCTTCGCTCTGGCGGCGCGCTTCAACTCGGCCAGTCCGTCGGCTATGCCGTCGGCGAGCACGTCGATGTCGGGCAGCGCGTCGTAGTCGCCGAGCAGGCCGAAGTTGACTCTGCCGTTGTACGACATGATCGCGATCGCGAGGCTGTGGTTCTTCGGCAGAAAGGCGACGGGGAACAGGTCCTGCAGCTCGCGGCCGAGCACGTAGAGCGGGAACTGCGGCCCCGGCACGTTGGTCGTCAGCAGGTTGAAGAGGCGGGTCGAGAACTGGATCCGCGACGCCTGCGCCAGCACCGTCGGCGGCGCCAGCTGCTGCACGTCCGCGAGCACCTTCGCGCCGACCGCCTGCTTGGACTCCTTCAGCCCGTCCATCGCCTCCTTGACGAAGCGCAGCCGCGCGACCGGATCCTTGATGTAGACGGGCAGCGGCCCGCGCATCAGCACGATCTGGTTGCCGAGCTGGTTTCTCTGCCCTTCGGCGCGGATCGAGACCGGCACCAGCGCGCGCAGCTCCAGCCCCTCGGTGCGCATCCCACGCGAGCGCAGCCATCTGCCGAGCGCGCCGGAGATCAAGGCCAGCACGACGTCGTTGACGGTGCCGCCGAAGACGCCCTTGACGTAACGGAAGTCCTCCAGCTGGTTGCGCACGATCGCGTAGCGGCGGTGCGGGCCGATCGGGACGTTGAGCGGCGTCTCCGGTGCCGGGTTGAGCCCGGCCCAGACGATCTCGCCGATCCCCTCGGCGGCCTCGCGCAGCGCGTCGACGGCACCGCTCGGGTTGGTCGCGGCGCCGACCGCCTTGGAGGCTATGTCGAAGGCCGTCTTCGCGAGTCCGGCGACGCCGGCGGCGACCAGCTCGGCGCTGGTCGGCTCAGGTCGCGGCGCCCACGGGTCGGCTTCGGCGTCGAGTCTCGGCGGGACCGGCTGGAGGTCGAACAGGACCGTCGCCAGGTCGACGCCGGAGACGCCGTCGACGAGCGCGTGATGGGTCTTGAAGATCAGCGCGAAGCGGTTGCCCTCCAGGCCCTCGACGAACCAGCACTCCCACAGCGGCTTGGAGCGGTCGAGCTGCTGCGAGCCGATCCGCGCCGCCAGCCGGTAGAGCTGCTGCTCGCTGCCGGGGTGCGGCAGCGCGCTGTGGCGGACGTGGTACTCGAGGTTGAAGGTCGGGTCGTCGACCCACAGCGGCCGCCCGGAGTCGAGCGGCGGGTACGCGAGCTTCTGGCGGTACCGGGGGACGAACTGGAGCCGGCCGCGGATGTGGTCGAGCACGTCCGCGAACGGCGGCGGCGGGCCCTCGAAGATCGTGACGGCGCCGATGTGCATGTGCGACGCCGCGTCCTCCTGGTGGAGGAACGACGCATCCACGGCGGTCAGTCGATCGAGGTGTTCCTGCGCCACGCGTCAATGCCTCCCCAGCAGCTTGTCAGTGGTCCGGATTTTCAAGCGTATAGCCGGAACTCCTTCCACGCGAACGTGGCGTCAGCCGGCGCGGCGCCATCTCGCGAGCCGGGGCCGTCGCCCCGCACCTGGCAAGCTGTCGGTCATGGCGACGCGCGGACTGGCTTGGGCGCTGCTTCCGGTCTTCCTCTGCGGAGCGATCGGGATCGGCGTGGCGATCATCCTCAAGGGGGGCGGTGACGACGCCGGCGCGCGCTCGACGCCGGCCGCGCGCGTCGACCGCTTCGACGGCGAGCGCGCCTACGACCACGTCGCCGCGCAGGTCGCGCGCGGGCCGCGGCCGGCCGGCTCGCCGGCGTCGCGCAGACTCGCTGAATGGCTGAAGAGCAGGCTGCCGAACGGTCGCCTCGAGACCGTCCCGGGCGGCCTGCGCAACGTCGTCGGCACGCTCCCCGGCAGCAAGCCCGCGATCGTGATCGGCGCCCACTACGACACGAAGGTCGTCGACGGCGCGCCCGGCTTCGTCGGCGCCAACGACGGCGCCGGCGGGACGGCGGTCGTGCTGGAGCTGGCGCGCGCGCTGCGCGCGACCAGACGCCCGGCCGGCGCGCCGGAGCTGCGCTTCGTGCTGTTCGACGGCGAGGAGTCGCCCGACGACGAGGCCGACTTCTACGCGACCGGGCTGCGCGGCAGCAAGGCGTACGCCGCGCGGCACGCCGACGACCTCGCGGCCGCGATCGTGGTCGACTTCGTCGGGCAGCCCGAGCTCGAGCTCAAGCGGGAGGGTGGTTCAGACGAGGCGCTGTGGGAGCGGCTGCGCGCTGCCGCGTCGCGCGCCGGCGTCGAACGCGTCTTCCCCGGCGGCGAGGTCGGCGAGGTCTATGACGATCACACGCCGTTCGCGAGAGCGGGGGTGCCGGCGATCGACCTGATCGACTTCGACTACGGCTGCTTCCACAGAGCGTGCGACAGACTCGACCAGATCGACGTGCGCAGCCTCGACGCGACCGGCGAGGCGCTCGTCGAGCTGCTGCGTCAGAAGATGCCGATGCGGTCCGGCGGCCAGTAGGTCGCGAACGTCGTGCCGATCAGCCAGTCCTTCGGGACCGGCCCCCAGTAGCGGCTGTCGTCGGAGGCGCCGCGGTTGTCGCCCATCATGTAGAAGCTGCCGTCGGGCACGGTGATGGTGCCGGGGAAGGAGCAGCCGAAGCCGTCGCCGCACTCGTTGATGAACGGCTCTCTCGTCGGTCTGCCGTTGCGGATCACGCGTCCGTCGCGGATCGCGATCGTGTCGCCCCCGACGCCGACGACGCGCTTGATGAAGGTCTGGTCGGATTCCTCCGGCGTGGCGACCGAGCACGGTCTGGCGCTGCTGCCGCCCTCGTCGGGCGCGCCGCAGCGGGCGGGCTGCACATCAGCGCCGGCCGGCGGGTGGAAGACGACGATGTCGCCGACCGACGGATCGCCGAAGTTCATCCCGACGCGGTTGACGAGCACGCGCTGGCCGATGTCGAGCGTCGGCTCCATCGAGCCGCTCGGGATCCTGTACGTCTTCACGAGGAAGAGCTGGATCACGAACGCGAGCAGGAGGGCGAAGATGACGATGCCGACCAGCTCCACGAGCTTGCTCGTGGAGGACTTCTCCTGCTTGGGGGAGAGCCCCCCGGATTCGTTTCGGACCATCTCCGGCACGTGAAGACCGTAGAGGGTCGCCTACACTGTGTCGAGTCTGATGCGTTCCGCACCTGAGAAGCTCCTCCTCGCGTCGCCCCGCGGCTACTGCGCCGGCGTCGACCGCGCCGTCCAGACGGTCGAGCGCGCGCTCGACTTCCACGGCGCCCCCGTGTACGTCCGCAAGGAGATCGTGCACAACAAGCACGTCGTCGAGCAGCTGCGCTCGCGCGGCGCGATCTTCGTCGACGACGAGAGCGAGATCCCCGAGGGCTCGACGGTCGTCTTCTCCGCCCACGGCGTCGCCCCGAGCGTGCACGAGAACTCCGCCAGACGCGGTCTCGTCACGATCGACGCGACCTGCCCGCTGGTCACGAAGGTCCATCGCGAGGCGGTCAGATTCGCCGCCGACGACTACACGATCGTGCTGATCGGCCACGCCGGCCACGAGGAGGTCGAGGGCACGATGGGCGAGGCGCCCGACCACATCGTGCTCGTCGAGACCGAGGCCGACGTCGACCAGCTGGAGATCGAGGACACCGAGCGGATCGCCTACATCTCGCAGACGACGCTGTCGGTCGACGAGACGCGCTCGATCATCGCGCGGCTGCGGGAGAAGTTCCCCAGCATCACCGGTCCCCGCACCGACGACATCTGTTACGCGACGACCAACCGTCAGCTCGCGGTCAAGCAGCTCGCGAGAGCGTGCGACCTCGTGCTCGTGATCGGCTCGCAGAACTCCTCCAACTCGCAGCGGCTCGTCGACGTGACGCGCGAGCTGGGAACCGACTCCTACCTGATCGACCACGAGGGCCAAGTCGACGAGGCGTGGTTGAACGATCGCCGCATCGTCGGCATCACCTCCGGCGCGAGCGCGCCCGAGGAGCTGGTGCAGCGGCTGGTCGAGTTCTTCCGCGCCCGCGGCACCGAGACGGTCGAGGAGCTGGAGGTCGTCAAGGAGGACGTCCGCTTCATGCTGCCGAAGCCGATCCGCCAGGCGATGGCGGCGCAGTCCGCCTGACCGACCCTCGCTGACGAGCACGCACGCCCTGGCTGCCACGCTCGTCATCTCAGACCTCCACCTCGGCGCCGCCGCCGGCGATGACCTGCTGCGCCGCGGCGACCCGCGCGAGCCGCTGCTGGCCGCGCTCGACGGCATCCGCAAGGTCGTCCTGCTCGGCGACGCGATCGAGCTGCGCCAGGGGCCGCTGCGGACCGCCTTCGCGCACGCGCGGCCGTTCTTCGAGCAGCTCGGCGCGGCGCTCGGCGGCGACGGCGAGGTCGTGCTGGTGCCCGGCAACCACGACCACGTGCTCGTCAGCCCGTGGCTGGAGCGCCGTCGCCGCGACGCCGCGCCGCCGCCGCTGGGGCTGGAGGAGCGCGCGAGCTGGGAGCCCGGCGACGCCGTCGCGCTGCTGGCGCAGTGGCTGGCGCCGGCGCGCCTCACGCTCGCCTACCCGGGCATCTGGCTGCGCGACGACGTCTACGCGACCCACGGGCATTACCTCGACCGCCACACGACCGTGCCGACCTTCGAGCGGCTGAGCGCCGGCGCGATGGGCCGCATCGTCGGCGCGCCGGCGGCCCGCGGCGCCTCGCCCGACGACTACGAGGCGGCGCTGGCGCCGATCTACGCCTGGTCGTACGCGCTCGCGCAGCAGCAGGGCGCCAACGGCGCCGGCGAGCCTCCGCGCGGCACGCAGGGTGTCTCGGTGAAGGCGTGGAAGACGCTCGCGGGCGGCGACGGCCACCGGCCGCTGCGCCGGCGCGCGCTCGCCGCGCTCTTCCCGCTCGGCGTCGCGGCGATCAATCGCGCCGGGATCGGACCGGTCAGAGCCGACATCTCCGGTGCCGCGCTCGGCGCCGCCGGGACGCGCGCGATGGCTGACGCGATCGCCGCGCTGGCGGTCCCGGCCAAGCACGTGCTGTTCGGCCACACCCACCGCGCCGGGCCGCTGCCGCGCGACGACGCGGCCGTCTGGACGGCGCCCGGCGGCGTGCGCCTGCACAACACCGGCACGTGGGTCTTCGAGCGTCACTTCCTCACGAGGACGCCGTACGAGAGCGCCTACTGGCCCGGTCGCGCGATCCGCGTCGACGACGACCCGGCACGGCCGCCCGAGCTGCTGTCGCTGCTCGGCGAGCGCTCGTGGGCCGACCTGGCCGGCTGAGCGGCCGAGCGGCGGCTACAGCGCGTCGAGCGGAGGCGGCGGGACGATCCCCGGGGTGAAGCAGACGGCCTCGCAGCGGACGCCGTCGGGGACGTCCAGCTCGAGCACACCCGCGGTGTGGTGGGGGTGCTCGATCAGCGGGTAGCAGCCGGGATGCGTGACGGCGATCTCGTGGCCGTTGGCGCGCACCGTCCCGCTCCCGCTCAGCACCGCCCAGACGCCGCCGGCCTCGTACGGGCCGGAGTAGGCGCCCGGCTGGTCGGCCGACTGCGCCGGGAGCAGGATCCCGGGCTCGTCCTCGGGACGGATCGGCGCGACCGGCTCGCGCTCGATCTCCAGCAGCTCCTGGATCGCCAGTTCGGTCTCGGCGTAGGCGCCCTCGCCGAAGTGGACGTCGAACAGTCTGCTGCCCTTGTCCCACAGGTAGCGGCTCGGCCAGCCCTCGATCCCGTATGACTCGGCCGCCTTCAGCTCGGCGTCGATCAGCACCGGGTAGGTGATCCCGAGCCGCTCGACGGCGGCGCGCACCGCGTCGACGTCGTTCGACGCCTCGAAGCCGGAGGCGTGGATGCCGACGACGCGCAGGCCGGCGTCGGCGTAGCGCTCGTGCCACGCCTGCAGGTAGGGGATCGTGCGCAGCGAGTTGACGCGGCAGAAGTCCCAGAACTCGACGAGCACCGGTCGCCCGAGCTGCTTGTCCATTCGCAGCGTCGCGACGTTGACCCATCTGGCCAGGCCGGGGAAGGAGGGGGCGAGGATGTCGGCTTCGGCGGGCGGGCGCATGAGGCCGGAAGGGTATCGCCGCGTAGAATCGGCGGTCTCGCCGGCTGTCCCCGCGGCCGGCGCCGCTCATGACTTCCCTCCGTCGCATCGGGCTGCTCGTCACGCCCCTCCTCGCACTTGCCGCGCTGCCGGCGACCGCCTCCGCGCACGGGCTCGTCGGCAAGGCCGACCTGCCGCTGCCGACGTGGCTGTTCGCGTGGGCGGCCGCGGTCGTGCTGGTGATCTCGTTCGCGGCGTTGGGACTGCTGTGGCCGCAGCCGCGCCTGCAGCGGCCGCGCGAGCGGCGGCTGTTCGCGCTTGGCGCGTGGGCCGACGTGCTCGGCGGCGTCGTCGGGATCGCCTTCTTCGTCCTGCTCGTCTACAGCGGCCTCGCCGGCACGCCGGTCGCGACCGCGAACTTCGCGCCGACGGCCGTCTACGTCGTCTTCTGGGTCGGCCTCGTCGTCGCCTCGGCGCTCTTCGGCGACCTCTTCCGCCTGCTGAGCCCGTGGCGGGCGCTGGCGCGGGCGGTCGCCTGGGTCGCGGGGCGGATGCGGCCGGCCGAGGCGCCGCTGCCGGCGCCGCTGACGTGGCCGCGGCGACTGGGCCAGTGGCCGGCGGTCGTGACGATCGCGGCCTTCGCCTGGCTGGAGCTGGTCTCGGTCGATCGCGACGACCCGCGGCTGCTGGCGCTGCTGGCGCTCGCCTACGCCGCCGTGCAGCTGATCGGCATGAGCGTCTGGGGGATCGAGGCGTGGAGCCGTCGCGGCGACGGCTTCGCCGTCTTCTTCGGCCTCTTCGCGCGCGTCGCGCCGCTGACGCGCAGAGCGGGCGTGCTCTACCTGCGGCGCCCGCTCGACGGCCTGCCGTCGCTGGAGGTGCTGCCGGGGACGGTCGCGCTGCTGTGCGTGATGATCGGCTCGACGACCTTCGACGGCGCCTCCGGCGGTCCGCTCTGGACCGACCTGGCGCCGCACCTCCAGGACCTCTTCCACGATCTCGGGCTGGGGTTGACGAGAGCGGGGGAGGCGGCCTTCACGGTCGGGCTGCTGGCCTGCTTCCTGCTGGTCGCGCTCGTCTACCGGATCGGGATCGCGGGCGTGCGGACGGTCGACCGCGAGCGCAGCGCGCGCGAGCTGGCGGGCGCCTTCGCGCACACGCTCGTGCCGATCGCGCTCGCCTACGCGGTCGCCCACTACGCCTCGCTGCTGATCTACCAAGGGCAGGCGCTCGGGTTCCTGCTGTCGGATCCGCTCGGCGACGGCTCGGACCTGCTCGGCACCGCGAACTGGACGATCGACTACACGGTGATCTCCGCGACGGGGATCTGGTATCTCCAAGTGGTCGTGATCGTGCTCGGACACATCGGCGCGCTCGTGCTGGCGCACGATCGCGCGCTCGCCCTCTACCGTGGCGGGCGTGCCGCGCTCCGCTCACAGCTGTGGATGCTGGCCGTGATGGTCGCCTTCACCGGCCTCGCCCTCTGGCTCATCTCGGCGGCCAACGCATGACGCTCTACGCCCACGTCGGCCACTGGGCCGTGTCGCTGATCTACGCCGCGCCGGCGATCCTGCTGGCCGGCGCGCTGGCGGTCAGCACGATTCGCCAGCGCAGACGCGAGGCGGCCAGAAGAGCCGCCGGCGGCGAACGCCCGGCCGCCTAGTCACGCGCTCAGATTGCGATTACAGTTGTCCGGATACGGACATCTGTCACGAACTCCCGAATCGCTGGCACGGCGCGGGGGTTTATGACTCTCCGCAGTCCCATCCGCACCGCAGCACCAAGAGGAGGATGCATGTCGTTTCCCCGTTGGCGGACCCTTGCAGGGGTCACGCTGGCTGTCATCGGCGTCTCGTCGGCCTCGGCACAGGCCGCCGGCAAGCCGGTCGAGATGGAGCAGAAGCTGAGCGTGAGAATCGCTCCGAGCAAGTCCGGCACGAGCAGAGCGCCGAAGCCCGCCTCGATCGAGGTGACGATCTCCAGCCCCACGCCGGAGCCCGCCACGACCGACACGGTCTCGGTGAAGTTCTCGAAGGGCGTCACGTTCAACAACAGAGCGTTCCCGACCTGTTCGCTGGCGACGATCAACGCGACGAGAAGCCTCTCGCGCTGCCCCAGAGGCTCGATCGTCGGCAGAGGCAAGGCGAGAGCGATCGGCTTCCTCAGCGGCACGCAGGTGCCCGAGGACCTGAGCGTGACCGCGGTCAACAGCCCCGGCAACACGCTGCAGCTGTTCGTGCAGGGCAGCTCGCCGCTCGTGATCGCGGCGCCGATCACCGGCAGACTCGTGAAGGGCTCGGGCAGATACGGCTACAAGCTGAACGTCACGATCCCCGACGAGCTGCAGGAGGTCATCCCCGGCACGGCGTGGGCTCCGCTCGTCTACTTCAACGTCAAGGTCAAGGCGACCACGACGGTCAGAAGAGGCGGCAGATCGACGAAGGTCCCGTACGTCGCCACGACGAGCTGCCCCAGAGGCGGCTGGCCGTTCGAGGCCGACTTCACCTTCGACCAGGCGGCCCCGTTCATCGACGGTCCGCTGACGGCGACCTCGGCGAACTCGAAGTGCAGCTGAGCGGCCCCCGCCGCTGAGCAGACGACGTGACGAGGGCGGCCTGCGGGCCGCCCTCGGTCGTTCCAGGCCCGCGCCCGGCGCTCGCTCAGGCGCCGAGCCGGCGCAGGTCGTGCGCGAGCCCGTCGGAGGTCAGCTGGTCGGTCAGGAAGCCGACGCGCTGCTCGCCCTCGCCGTCGATCAGGACGGTCGAGGCGGAGTGCTCGAAGCCCTCGCCCTGCGGCTGGATCCCGTAGGCGTCCCAGATCGGCTCCAGCGTCGCGCGCGTGCCGGTGAGGAAGCGCATGCGCCCGTTCATTCTCTGCTTGACGAGGTAGTTGTCGACGTGGAACGGCGTGTCGTTTCTGGGGTCGACGCTGACGGCGAGCACCGGCACGTCACGTCCCAGCTCGTCGAGCGCGCCGCGGATCTGCTGCGTCGTCAGCGGGCAGGTGTCCTCGCAGGTCGAGTAGAGGAAGGTCAGCACGAACGGTCTGCCGTCGTACTCGGCGACGGTCGCCGCTCTGCCGTCCTGGTCTCTGAGGCCGGTCAGCTCCGGAACCGGCGCGCCGGGCGGGCGCAGCGCGCCGTGGAAGCCGGTCGGGTCGGCGGTCGCGCGAGCGTCGGCGCCGCCGTCATCGCCGCCGCCGAACAGCACGACGCCGCCGAGCGCGGCGACGACGATGGCGGTGGTGACGAGGAGCGTGAGACGGAGGCGGGCGGGCACGACGGCAGACAGCGTAGCCAGTGGGCTCGCGCCGCCGGCTCGCGGCGCGCGCACCACTGCTCGCCGGCCGCTATCCTTTCTGAAGTAACCGAAAGCCGACCCAGTTTGAGGAGATTCGCCGATGACCCCCTCCGGCGCGGAGCTGCTCCGCACCATCAAGAGCCAGATCCACGAGGTGGATCCTGCGGCCGTGCACGAGCAGCTCGGCAACGGCGCAGTCATCGTGGACGTGCGTGAGACCGAGGAGTTCTCGGTCGGCCACCTGCCGGGCGCCAGACACGTTCCGCGCGCCTACCTCGAGTCGCGGATCGAGGGCGTCGTGCCCGACCGCGACGCGCACGTGGTGCTCTACTGCGCCTCCGGCAACCGCTCGGCCTACGCCGCGCGCACGCTGGCGGAGGATCTCGGCTACACGAACGTCGAGTCGATGACCGGCGGCATCACGCTGTGGAAGGACCGCGGCTACGCCGTCGACGTCCCGCGCACGCTGACCGCTGAGCAGCGCGACCGCTACTCGCGCCACATCCTGATGCCCGAAGTCGGCACCGAGGGCCAGCTCAAGCTGCTCGACGCGAGAGTCCTGCTGCTCGGCGCCGGCGGCCTCGGCGCCCCGACCGCGCTCTACCTCGCGGCGGCCGGCATCGGCACGCTCGGCATCGTCGACAACGACACCGTCGACCTGTCGAACCTGCAGCGCCAGGTGATCCACACGCAGGACCGCGTCGGTGAGCCGAAGGTCGACTCGGCCGAGGCGACGATCGCCAACCTCAACTCGGACGTCAAGGTCGTCAAGTACCCCGTCCGGATCGATGCCTCCAACATCATGGAGATCATCGAGGGCTACGACGTGATCGTCGACGGCCTCGACAACTTCCCGACGCGCTACCTGCTCAACGACGCCTCCGTGCGCCTGCAGATCCCGGTCGTGTCGGCCTCGATCCTCGGCTTCGACGGCCAGCTGTCGGTCTTCAAGCCGTACGACGGCCCCTGCTACCGCTGCCTCTACCCGACGCCGCCGCCGGCCGAGCTCGCGCCCTCGTGCGGCGCCAACGGCGTCCTCGGCGTGCTGCCGGGCACGATGGGCCTGCTGCAGGCGACCGAGGTCGTCAAGCTGATCCTCGAGGAGGGCGAGCCGCTGATCGGCCGCCTGCTGCTCTACGAGGCGCTCGGCGCGACGTTCACGGAGCTGAAGGTGCGCCGCGACCCGGACTGCCCCGTCTGCTCGCGCGACCCCGAGTCGATCACCGACGAGGAGATGGGCGTCTTCCCCGATTACGAGGCGTTCTGCGCCGCGGCCGGCTAGGGTTGGTCGAACTATGGCAACCGTGAAGATCCCACCGGTCCTGCGTCCGTCGGTCGGCGGCGAGAAGACCGTGAGCGCCGACGGCAGCAACGTCGGCGAGGTGCTCAAGTCGCTCGCGAGCGACCACCCGCAGACGCAGTCGCAGCTGTTCGCGGCCGACGGCGAGCTGAACCGTTACGTCAACGTCTACCTCAACGACGAGGACGTGCGGGTGCTCGACGGCCTGCAGACGGCCGTCGGCGAGGGCGACACGCTCGTCATCCTGCCGGCGATGGCCGGCGGCGCCTGACACATCCGCAGTGGCATCCGGGCACTGACAGGTGCCCGGATCCCGCTTGCGCCGCGCCGCTACACTCCGTGAAGTAATGGCCTCTGAACGCCTCGAGAACAAGCCCTGCGGCGGTCGCTACGGCGACATCGTCCAGGCGATCGGCAACACCCCGCTCGTCGAGCTCAAGCGCCTCTCGCCGAAGCCCGGCGTGCGCATCTGGGCCAAGCTCGAGTCGAGCAACCCGACGGGCTCGGTCAAGGACCGCGTCGCGCGCTCGCTGATCGAGGACGCCGAGGCCAGAGGCGCGATCAAGCCCGGTCAGACGATCCTCGAGCCGACCTCCGGCAACACCGGCATCTCGCTCGCGATGATCTGCAAGCGCAAGGGCTACAGACTCAAGGTCGTGATGCCCGACAACGTGACGCCGGAGCGCACCCAGCTGCTGCAGATGTACGGCGCCGAGATCGTCTACTCGGACGGCTCGAAGGGTTCCAACGGCGCCGTCGAGCTCGCGTTGCAGATGGCGGAGGCCGATCCGCAGTACTACATGCCGTACCAGTACGGCAACGAGGCCAACCCCAACGCCCACTACAACGGCACGGCGCTTGAGATCCTCGAAGAGCTGGACGAGATCAGCGCCTTCGTCGCCGGTCTCGGCACCGGCGGCACGCTGATGGGCAACGCCCGCCGCTTCAAGGAGACGCTCGGCGACGCCGTCAAGATCGTCGCCGCGGAGCCGATGCAGGGCGAGCCCGTGCAGGGCCTGCGCTCGCTCGACGACGGCTTCATCCCGCCGATCATCGACCTCTCGCTGCTCGACCGCAAGATCTTCGTCACCAACCGCGACGCGATCATCTGGACGCGCAAGCTGCTCGACGAGGAGGGCATCTTCGCCGGCGTCTCCTCGGGCGCGATCGCCCGGGTGGCGGTGCGGATCGCCAACGAGCTGGACGAGGGCAACGTCGTCTTCATCGTCTGCGACGACGGCTGGAAGTACCTCTCCTCGGGCATCTACACCCTGCCGGTCGACGAGGTGGAGAACCTCGACTCGACCGTCTGGTGGTAGCGAGACCGTCGCGACGGACCTTTCTGCGCGGGGCCGCTGCCGGCCTCGCGACGTTGCCGGCCGTCACGTCGGCAGTCGCCGGCGGCACGCTGCTGGGCGGCTGCGGCGGTGACGAGGTCGAGCCGGTCGAGGACTTCTCCACGACGCCGGGGCGGATCCCGCCCGGCGTCAGCGGCGACGCTGAGCTGCTCGGCGGCGCGCTCGCTGCCGAGTACCGCCAGGTCGCGGCCTACCTCTCCGGGCTGCCGCTGCTCGAAGCGCAGGCGCTCGCCGACGCCGAGTGCTTCCTCGCGCACGAGCGCGCCCACGTGGCGCGGCTGCGCGAGCTGATCGGGGGCCTTGGCGGGCCGGCCGTCGGGCCGCGCCCCAGCTACGACTTCGGCCTGCCCGGCACCTCCGCCGACGTGCTCAGAACGCTCGAGCGCGTCGAGCAGGAGACGATCGCCGTCTATCTCCAGATCGTCCCGCGGCTGACCGACCCGCTGCTGCGGGCGACGGCGGCGTCGATCGCCGTCGTCGAGGCCGAGCACCAGGCGGTCGTCCGGCAGCGGCTGGGGCGCCAGCCGCTGCCGACCGCGTTCGTGACGGGCGGCCGATGAGCGACGCGACGATCGTGGCGGATGCGCTGGCGCTGGAGCAGGTGGTGATCGCCAGCTATGGCGTCGCCCTGCGCGACGGCCCGCTGGAGCCGCGGCTGCGGCGGCTGCTGCGGCGCCTGCGCCAGCAGGAGCGCGACCATGCCGCGGTGCTCGCGAGCGAGCTCGACACGCTCGGGGGCAGAGCGCCCGCGGCACCTGCCGGTGACGCCGCGCTGGGGCGCGCCCGCGCGGCGCTCGGGCTGACGCACCCGCTCGACGAGGTGGTCACGCGCGGCGACGTGGCGCGCTTCGCCGTCGAGCTGGAGAACGCGCAGATGGCGGGCTATCTCGCGGCGGTGCGGGAGCTGAGCGACCCGCGGTTGGTGACGCTGGCGACGCAGATCATGGCCGCCGAGGGTCAGCACGCGACGGTCCTGCGCGGCCTGCTGAGCGAGATCCCGGAGGTCGTCGTCCCGAGCCCGTTCGAAACGGGGGATGCGGCCATTCCGTGATCCGCTCTGGTCCTTCCGCCGCATTAGGGCTAGCATTGAACGAACCCATCCGCACCTCCCGTCCGCGTCGTGCCCCTTCATGGCGGCGGATGGTCCAGCTACGAAGGAGCAGGAACGCCAATGTTCTCTCAGATCGGACCGATGGAGATCATCCTGGTCCTCGTCATCGCTCTCGTCATCCTCGGCCCGAAGAAGCTGCCCGAGGCGGGCAAGTCGATCGGCAAGGGCATGCGCGAGTTCAAGGACTCGCTCGCCGGCATCAACGGCAAGGACGATGACGACGAGCGCGAGCTGACCGCTGTCCGCAGCGAGAAGCGCGACGCCGCGTAGCAGCCCGTAGAATCGCGGGCGATGAAGATCGCCCGCGAGCTCTACGACCAACTGATCGCCCACGCCCGTGCCGAGGCGCCGAACGAATGCTGCGGCATGATCGCTTCGGCCGACGGCACCGCGGTCAGAATCTTCCCGGCGGAGAACACCGCCGCCAGCCCGCTGCGCTATGAGATCGACGGCCGTCAGCAGCTCGAGATCCTCGACGCGATCGAGGACGGCGGCCACGACCTCGGCGCGATCTACCACTCGCACACGCGCACCGCGCCCGAGCCGTCGCAGACGGACATCAACCTCGCCTTCTATCCCGACTCGCTGTACGTGATCGTCGGGATCGCGAACGCCGAGCCCGACGTGCGCGCCTGGCGGATCGTCGACGGCGCCGTCAGCGAAGCGGAGCTGATCGTCGAGTAGCGCGATGACACTCCCGCGTGACGACACGGCGGGCAAGGTCAACCCCGAGTACGCGCAGGGGGAGTTGGTGCGCGTGCTGGGCGTCAGAAATCAGATAGAGGGCGAGTTCATCCAGGGGCTGCTGCTGGAGGAGGGCGTCCCCAGCATCCTGCGGCGCAGCATGGGCTTCGACGTGCCCGATTTCCTCGCCTCCGGCCCGCGCGACGTGATGGTGCCGCGCTCCGGCGTCTCGGCCTCGCGCGACGTGCTGCTGCAGGCGCATCTGCTGCCTGACGAGCGCCCAGTCGGCCCCTCGCCGCTGAAGCTGCTCGCGTTCATCCTCGCGGCGATCGCGGTCGTCGCCGTCTGCGCCTACATCGTCGAGTCGCTCTAGCGGCGAGGCCGGGCGGCCTAGTGGCGCCGGCGCGGCGCGGTCGCGCCGCCGAGGTCGGCCAGCCGCGCCAGGTGGGAGCGCCACGCGCCCTCGGTGTGGACCAGCTCGCGCCCGCCGAAGGCGTCGCGCAGCGCCTTCTCGGGGCCGTCGGGGTCGAGGAAGCAGGCCAGCCGCATCGCCGCCTCCGGGCCCTCCTCACGCGCGAGCAGGTCGAGCACGGTGCCGCCGAGCAGCGCGGCGTCGCGCAGGCTCGGCGGAAAGGCGGGGCGGCCGCCTTCGCGCAGCCGGCGAGAGATCGCCGGACGGGCGTGCTCGACCTGGCCGGCGAAGAAGCGCGCCGCGCCCTCGACCAGCCACGCCCAGCGCAGCCGGTGCAGCACCGCAGGCGGTGTCGACGGCGGCGGCAGGCGGCGGTTGTTGACGCCGACGACGAGACGCGCGTAGAGCACGTCGGGGGCGCGCTGCAGCATCTCGCGTGAGCCGTCGACCTTCGAGGCGCGCTGCGTCAGGACTCTCGGCGCCAACATGTGGATCGTGTTCGCCGTCACCGAGCCGACGACGTAGCGGCGCGCCGCGGCCGCCGTCAGCAGCCGTTCGACCGGCACCAGCGGGTGCGCGAGGTCGAGCAGGATCGGCGATCTGTGGAAGACGACCGTGACGTCGGCGACCGTTCTGGGGAAGAGCACGTCGAGCCGTGCGCGTGTGCGCTCGAGCGAGTCGAGCATGCGGGCCGCGTCGTCGGCGTCCGCCGTCTCGTGGCGGGCGCGGAAGGAGGCCGAGAACGTCTCGTCCCATGCCATGCGCCCGGGATGATGTCAGCGCGGACGGTGGCCGTGCATCTCGACGACCTGCTGGTACGTCGGGCGGTTCTGCCACGCGATCGGCGGCTGCGTGATGCCGCCGAGCGCCTGGAAGCGGATCGCGTCGTAGCAGCTCGGCGAGCCGGCTTGACCGGCTCTGGCGCAGCCCTCGTCGGCGTACAGCTCGCTCGCCGGGACCGCCAGCGCCGCGCGCAGCGACCGCTCCAGCACACCGCGGCACCGTCTCAGGGAGCCGCGACCGCAGTAGACGCGGCCGTAGCGGCCGCGCACCGGCGCGCCGAGCAGCGTCCGCAGGTCCTTCTGCGCGTAGCCGTACCAGCCGGTCTGGAAGGCCGAGCCGCGATGCTCGCCGTCGCGCCCATGCGGCGGGTCGTCCTGCGGGATCGCGGCGACGAGCTGGCGATAGAGCCGGTCGCCGAGCCGCGGCCCGAACTGCGCCCGCATCCAGCGCGGCCACCAGGCGTCGAGGATCTGGATCGCCTCCGCGTGCGGATACGGCGCGCCGACGCTGCGCGCGCGCCGGTGGCCGCCTTCTGCGATCCTCGCCCGCAGCTCCGCGACCGCGCGCCGCAGCCGCGGATCGCGCGGTCTGCCGAGCACGCGCAGCGCCCACGGCAGTACCTGCGTCGCGCGCAGGTCGACGGTCGCCGCCTCCGCCATCGCGCTGACGAGCCCGGCGCGGTCGAGCCGGCGCCCGCCGCGCGTGCGCGCGGCGATCGCGGCGTCGAGCGACTGCGAGCGGTAGACGGGACCGAAGGTCTGCCCGTTGGCGGCCGCGTAGGCGGGCGCCTGCTTGTTGTTCCAGCTCGTCAGCACGTCCTGGTCGCGCGCCTGCGGGTGCTCGGCGAACGGCGTGCCGATCCCGCGCCAGCCGAAGCGTGCGCTCGTCGGCAGGTTGCCGTCGACGCCGCGCGGCCGCCGCGGGTTGGCGCCGGAGTTGAAGTAGGCGGTCTCGCGGTCGTCGAGGTAGAACCAGTTGAACGTGTAGTCGACCTGCGCGGCGGCGCGCTGGAAGTCGCGCGCCGAGCGGATCCGGCCGGGGTCGTTGAAGGCGGCGAAGCCGCGCGCGGAGTCGAGCTCGCGGCCGTAGGTCGAGCGCCGCTCGACGTAGACGACCGGGCGCCCGCCGACCCGCCCGCGCGCGACGACGATCCCGCGCAGCGTGCGCTGAGCGCGCAGCTCGATCGCGCCGGCCGGGGTCGAGTCGGCGATGCTCGGTCTCCACGCGTCGCGTCGCGTCAGCAGCTCCATCGGGCGGCAGCGGCCGCCGAGCAGGTAGTGGGCCGAGCCGATCGACGGGCGGCCGCCGCCGGGCGCGCAGAGCGGCAGCGCGAACGTGTCGATGATGTCCTGGCCGGCCGAGGTCGCGCTCCAGGCGTAGTCCGGTCCGCGGCCGAGCTGGACGTACATGTTGACGCCGGCGAAGGCCGCGCCACGGGCGTCGATGCCCGGTCCGTGCAGCTCCTGCTCGACGAGGATCTGCGGGGAGAAGTAGCCCACCTGCGGCCCGAAGACGGCCAGCGGATGGCCCGACTTCGACAGCCTGCCCGAGACGACGAGCGCGTTGGAGGCGGCGCGGGGCGCGCGCCGCCTCGCGACCTCGGCGCTGCGCAGCGTGCCGCGGTCGGGCAGCGCGAGGCTGCCGCGCGCCGGCGTGCGCGGCGGCAGGTCGTAGGGGAAGCGGCGGCCGCGCACCGTCGTCGGCGCCTCGGGATCGTCGGCGCTGCGCCAGTCGCTCCACAACCGTCTGCCGAGGCGGGCGCCGAAGCGGTCCTGGAAGCTCTCCAGCAGCAGCGCCTGCTCCAGCTCCCCGCCGCCGCCGTTGCCGAAGGTCGCGCCGACCAGCGACGCGATCGCGACGGCGTCCTCGGGCTTCCACGGCTGCGGGCCCGCGACGTTGCCGGTGAAGGCATACTCGCCGGGCAGCTCCAGCGGGTCGACGCGGGCGCGGTCGATGAAGGCGTTGACGCCGGCGGTGTAGGCGTCGAGGTCGGCGCGCAGCTTCCGGCCCTCGGCGCCGTAGCGGCGCGGCAGCGCGTCGAGCTGGGCGGTCAGGTCGGCCTCGCTGTACGGCGCCGCGCGCCACTGCTCGCGGTCCATCGCGACGTTGCCGGGCGAGCCGCCGGCGAAGGCCGCCAGCTGCGCGCGGCCGAGGTGGCGCAGCACGTCGAGGAAGAAGAGGCGGTCCTCGGCGGCGCTGTAGCCGGCGCCGAACATCGTTCCAGCGCGCGTGGCGCCGTAGATCCGCGGCACGCCGTACTGGCGGTCGCGCACGATCGTGACGTCCTCGCGCGGGCTGTAGGCGCGCTCCGCCTCGCCAGCTCTGACGCCGAAGGAGGCGTCCTTGAAGAGGCGGTTCAGATCGGCGGTGCGCAGCGGCAGCGGCGTCGACGTCAGCGCCGCGTACATCGCGAGCTGGTCATCGTTGTGGGTCGGGCGGGCGCCGTTTGAGAGGAACGCGAGCAGCTGGTCGCGGTTGGCGGCGCCATCGGTGCCGGGCGGCAGCACGTCGCGGACGGTGCCGAAGTCGCCGGCGCGGTAGGGGAGCGGCTGGGGCGGTGCGGCGAGTGCGCCGGCGGCGCCGCTCGTCAGCAGGACCACGACGCTCAGCAGCGACGCGATCCGGCGCACTCAGATCAGTCCGGCGGCGGCGTCGCGCTCGTAGTCGAGCTCGGTGCGGATCCCCTGCGCGGCGAGGATCTCCTGCGCGGCCTCCATGTCCTGCGCGCCGAGCACGGCCTTCGCGCAGCGGGCCGCCGAGTCGATCGCCGCGGCGGGGTCGAAGAAGAACGTCAGCGCGCCGGCCGGCGTGCGCTCGACGGTGCGGCGGCCGTTGCGGATCGGCAGCGGGCCGAAGGCGCCGCGGGCGCACTCGACCGCCTGCGCGCTGGCCTCGGTCGGGACGACCTCGACGGCGCGCGCCAGCCGCGCGACGGAGGGCTGCGTCAGTCCCCACACGCCGAGCAGGCCGCCGGCGGCCGAGACCTCGGCGACGCGCTCCAGCACCTCTGCTGGGGTCAGCTCGGCGTCGCAGCCGGCGCCGAACAGCGCGCCGATCGTCTCGATCCCGCGCTCGGCCAGCAGCGGCGCGGCGGCGAGCATGACGGCGTCGCAGAGCGGGCTGGAGAGCCCCGGCTCATGGCCGTGGGCGAGCACGTCGCCGCCGACGTCGACGAGCACGACGAGGTCGCACTCGAGCCGTCTGGCGGCGGCGGCGATGCCGTCGGCGATCGCGGCGGGACCGGGGGTGGGGTCGACCAGCACGACCCAGGCGCCGAGCAGGCCGGCCATGTGCGACTCCGCGAAGCGGAAGCCGCCGGGGCCGGTCGTGTCGGGGCCGGCGAGCGCGACGGCGGGGTGGATCACCTCGGCGTCGCTCAGCTCGGCGATCGTGCGGGCGCCGGGCAGCGGGTCGATCGGACGCCGCTCCCACGTGACCCCGCCGATGACAGCGTCGCCGCCGAGCGCGCGAGCGCACTCCGCGACGGCGAGCGCACCGACGACGTCACCGCCGCCGCCGATGCCGATCGCGAGGGCGCGACGACTGCCGAGAATCTGTTCGATGCCGGCAGCCGGCGCCTCACCGCGATGGTTCACAGGGTGCTTCTAGACGAGCGCGGGGACGCGACCGTTGACGATCGAGCGGATCTCCTCGGAGGCGCGCTCGAACTCGTCGTCGGAGAGCACCGGCGTGCCCTCGAAGGGCAGGTCGCGCGTGATCTCCAGCCAGCTGCGACATCCGCCGTAGTCGTCGCGCACCTTGACGGTGACGGGACGAGGGATGCGGTACGTGCGCAGCAGCACCACATGCAGTGGATGACGGCGCTTCCAGTCGAGCCGCTTCTCCGCGTAGTCGGGCGTCCACACGTAGAACGGCGAGAGGGCGTCGACCGCACGACGATCGGTGATCGTCCAGTGGTCGGCGACCTCGGCCCACGCGCGAATCCTCACGCGGTCGGGCTGCGGGATCTCGCCGTCGCGCGTCAGCGCGTGCGGCGGGGGCTCGCCCTCCGGCCAGACGCCTTCCTCCAGCGCACGAGCCATTTCGGGCTGGTGAGACTCACGAACGAGGTCGCGGCGCTGGTGGTCGAACGTCGGGTAGAGGAAGAACCGCTCGTGCTCGAGCTTGAAGTGCTTCTCTTGTTCGCGGATGCCGCCCTTGCGCAGTGTTACGAGTTGCTCGCCTTCGGCAAGCGCGCGCACAGTCACGGCCCATTCTTTGAAAGCAATCGGCATAGTTCCGGGGGAGGGGAGAGGATGCGTATATGCCCGTTTACGCGAAGATGCAACATTTCGCGGCGGGATGTCCATTCTAGGGAAGACCCTTGAAATTCCCAAATTTCCCTGCAAATTGGCGCTTTTTCACGCCCCGTTCACGGAGTGCGAAAGCGTTTTCGCGCGCGCGTTGCGCGTACGCGTGCGGACAATTTGCGACTTCCTGGAGCGCGCCGACGCGCCTCGTGGTCAGGGTGCGGGCGGGATCTTGCGCGCCGTTCCGTGCCCGCCGCCGCCCGGCGTCTCGATCCGCAGCCGGGCGCCCGGACGCAGCTCGCCGCGCGCCTTCGCCGGCAGCGGCTCGCCGTCGAGCAGGTTGCGGCCGCGAGCGCCAGGCTCCCCGCCGGCCGCGCCCGGCGGCGCGTGGCGCCGCCGCTCGCTGATCAGCGACCACGTCATCGGCGCCAGCGCCTCCAGCTCGCGCACGATCCCGTCGCCGCCGCCGAAGGCGCCGCTGCCGCCCGAGCCGCGCCGCAGCGCGTAGGTCACGACGCGCAGCGGGAACTCCAGCTCCAGCGCCTCCACGGGGGTGTTCAGCGTGTTCGACATCGCCACGTGGACGGCGCTCGGCCCGTCGGCGCCGGGGCAGGCGCCCTGTCCGCCGCCGAGCGTCTCGTAGTAGGTGAAGTCGTCGTTGCCGAGCGTCAGGTTGTTCATCGTCCCCTGGCCGAGCGCCCGCCCGAAGGCGGCCAGCACGAGGTCGGCGACGCGCGAGGAGGTCTCGACGTTGCCGGCGACGACCGCGTGCGGTGACTGCGCGTTCAGCAGCGAGCCCTCCGGTGCGATCACCTCGATCGGGCGGTAGGCGCCGGCGCTCGGCGGGATGTCGGGGTCGGTCAGCACCCGCACGGCGAAGTAGCAGGCCGAGCGCGTGACCGCGAGCGGGCAGTTGAGGTTGCCGTCGTGCTGCGCGGCGCTGCCGCTGAAGTCGAGCACGAGCCGGTCACCGGCGACGGTCGCTCGCAGTCGCAGCGGGATGTCGCCGTCGGCCCCTTCCAGCACGTCCTCGGCATGCAGGACGCCGTCGGGCAGCGCCGCGATGCACGCGCGCGCTCGCCGCTCGGCGTAGTCGAGCACCTCCGCCATCGCCGCCCGCAGCGTCGCGACGCCGGTGCCGCGCGCCAGCTCCGCCAGCCGCAGCGCGCCCGCCCGGTTGGCGGCGAGCTGGGCGCGCAGGTCGGCGCGCCGCTGCGCCGGCTGGCGCATCCGCGCCGCCAGCCGCTCGATCGCCGCCTCGTCGAGCGGCTGCGGCGCGATCACGACGCCCTCCTCGGCGAGCGTTCTGCTGTCGGCCGGCATCGAGCCCGGCGTCGGCCCGCCGACGTCGGCGTGATGAGCGCGGTTGGCGGCGAAGCCGAGCAGCTCGCCGTCGTCGTCGAAGACCGGCGTCACGACGGTGATGTCGGGCAAGTGCGTGCCGCCGCGGTAGGGGTCGTTGAGGACCCACGATCGTCCGGGCGCGTGCTGCTCGCCGAGCACCGCGGCGACCGCCGCCGGCATCGCGCCGAGGTGGACGGGGATGTGCTCGGCCTGCATCACCATGTCGCCGGCCGGGTCGAACAGCGCCGTCGAGGCGTCGCGCCGCTCCTTGATGTTGGCCGAGTGGGCGGAGCGGATCAGCACCGCGCCCATCTCCTCGCAGGTCGCCCGCAGCGCGCCGACGACGACCTGCAGCTGGACAGGGTCGAGCGCGGTCATCCGCGCGGCTCCAACCTCAAGTCGATCGCTCCGCTCTCCATCACGACGCCGCTCCAGCCCTCCGGCACCAGCAGCGTCGACTCCGGCAGCTCGCAGACGGCCGGGCCGGTCAGCTCCAGCCCCGGTGGCAGCGCGCCGCGCCAGACGGCCAGCTCGACCTCGCGCCCGTCGAGCCGTGCCCGCCGAGTGCCCGGCTGTGGCGGCCGCGCCCCGGCGGCCGGCGCCGGCAGCGACGCGTCGGCGCCCGCCGCGCTCTCGACCAGCGCGCGCACGGTCACCGTCACCAGCTCGACCTCCTGCTCGCCGTCGCGATAGCCGTAGCGGCGCTCGTGCGCCGCCTCGAACGCCTCGCGCAGCTGCTCCGGCGCCGGCTCCGCCGGCCCGTCGACGACCAGCTCGAACGCCTGCCCGCGGTAACGCAGCGCATAGGTCGCGGCGATCTCGGCATCCGGCGCCCCGAGCGCCGCGCGCGCCTGCGCGGCCAGCTCCGCCACGTCCCGCGCGACCGCTTCCGCCGTCAGCTCGGCGCCGGCGCGCAGGACGCTGCGCTGCGCGTCGCGGCGGCGCGGCGCGACGACGAGGCCGAAGGCGGCGAGCACGCCGGAGGCGCGTGGCGCGATCACGCGGTCGATTCCCAGCTCCTGCGCGATCGCGACCGCATGCAGCGGGCCGGCGCCGCCGAAGGCCACGAGCGCGTGGTCGCGCGGGTCGATCCCGCGCTCGACGGTGACGACGCGCAGCGCCCGCGTCATCTCGGCGTTGGCGACGCGCACGATCCCCTCCGCGCAGGCGAGCGCGTCGATCCCCAACTCCTGCGCGAGCGTGTCGACGGCGCGCCGCGCCGCCTCCAGGTCGAGCGCGACCGTCTCCGACAGCGGCGCGTCGGGCGGCAGGTAGCCGAGCAGCAGGTTGGCGTCTGTGACGGTCGGCAGCTCGCCGCCGCGGCCATAGCAGGCGGGGCCGGGCACGGCCCCGGCCGAGCGCGGCCCGACGCGCAGCGCCCCGCCGGCGTCGCGCCAGGCGATCGAGCCGCCGCCGGCGCCGACGGTGTGCACGTCGAGCGTCGGCAGCGCGATCGGGCGGCCGGCGATCTCGCCCTTGTCGCTCTCGGCGACGGCGCCGTCGTGCACGACGCAGACGTCGCACGAGGTGCCGCCCATGTCGAAGCAGAGCGCCCGCTCGACGCCAGCGGCGGCAGCGGCGAAGGCCGCTCCCTCGGCGCCGCCGGCCGGGCCGGAGAGGACCGTCCAGGAAGCATGGCCGGCGGCCGCGTCGAGGTCGATCAGGCCGCCGTTGGACTGCATGATCGCCGGCTCGGGCAGGCCGGCCTGCGCGGCCCGCTCGGCGAGCCGTCGCAGGTAGCGGCCGACGAGCGGCGAGAGCGCGGCGTCGATCTCCGTCGTCGCGGCGCGCTCGTACTCGCGGAAGGTGCCGACGACCTCGTGTGAGAGCGAGACGTGCGCCCGCGGCAGCGCGTCCGCGAGCGCGTCGCGCAACGCCTGCTCGTGCGCGGGATGGCGGTAGGCGTGCAGCAGCACGACCGCGACGGCATCAGGCTGCGCGGCGGCGACCCGGGCCGCCAGCGCCGCGGCAGCGTCCTCGGCGAGCGGCCGCAGCGGGCCGTCGGGCGTCATCCGCTCCGGTGCGCCGAAGCGCAGCTCGCGCGGGACGAGCGGCGCGGGGTGGGCGGCGCAGAGGCGGTAGAGGTCGGCGCGCGCCTGGCGGCCCAGCTCGACGACGTCCTCGAAGCCGGCGGTCGCGATCAGCGCGGTGCGCGCCGAGCTGCCCTCCAGCAGCGCGTTGGTCGCGACGGTCATGCCGTGCGCGAATACGGTCACGTCGGCGGCGCCGCGGCCGGCGCGCTCCAGCACGGCGGCGACGGCGGCCATCACGCCGAGCGACTGGTCCTCCGGCGTCGTCGGCGACTTCGCCGTGACGAGCAGGCCGTCCCCGAACAGGACGGCATCCGTGAAGGTCCCTCCGACGTCGACTCCCAGCAGCATCGCGCCGCGCACGCTATCCGGCGCGGCGCCCTGCTGTCGGGTGGTGGTGGGGCCGGGGCCTACGCCGCGGCGAGCGCCGCTTCGCGCTCGGCGATCTCGCGCTCGGCGGCGATCTCGGTCTCGGCGAGATGCTGGTGGGATGGGCAATAGCCGTTGTGCGGCAACGGCATGCGTTGACAGGCGGTGCCCTTGCGGGTCGTGGCGCGGCATTGAAGCGGGTTCCCGGCGAGGTCGTAGCCGGTCATCGGCTGCCGCGAGAGGAACTCGTCGGCGCACGCGATGTAGCGGTCGATCACGTGGTATATCCGCGCCTGGGCCGACATCGGGAAGTACGGGCGGATGTCGTGGAACAGCGAGCGGGCCGGCCTCGCGAAGTAGTGGCGGTCGGTCGCGAGGCGCTCGATCGCGCTCTCGCAAGCTCTCAGCACACGCTCGTGGTTGTTGATGGTGCCCGCGGTGGTCGGGCCCTCGACGATCTCGCTCGCAAGTTCGCGATAGATCGCCCGGCTGAAGCGATACATGACGCCAGTTCTCTCCTTCTCGATCCCCGTGCCGTACTCCTGTTGGCACGGCGGAGCATCCCACCGCGTTGTGAAGCTCAGGCCATGGAACTGTTAACCGCGTATTAAGTCGAAACGTTTGCGTTCGCTTGACAGGGCGTCAGGAACGCGACGCTGAACGTGCGCGTTCTTCTGCTGCTGTGACGGGCGATGTCAGCGCCAGAACATCAACGACGGCGGATCGCCGTCGGTGACGACCGTGTGGTGGCCGTCGAGCGCCGCGTCGATGTTTGGAAAGTCGCGCCGTTGGTGAGCGCCGCGGCTTTCCTCTCGCGCCAGCGCGCTGGCCGCCAGCAGGCGGACGAGCGGGTGCGGGTCGTCGAGCAGCGAGCGCAGCCCCGCGGCGTCGCGCTCGATCCCCGCGTCGCGCCACAGCGCCTCGCGGCTGGCGGCCGTCAATCTCGGCGGCGGGCTCGACGGCGGCGCCTCCGGAATGCCGCTCGGCGCCGGCTCGTCGAGCGCGGCGAGCGCCGCGCGGCGGCCGAAGACGAAGCATTCGCTGAGCGAGTTGGAGGCGAGCCGGTTGGCGCCGTGCAGGCCGGTGCAGGCGCACTCGCCGACGGCGTACAGCGCCGGCAGCGACGAGCGGCCGTCGAGGTCGGTCGCGATCCCGCCCATCATGTAGTGCGCGGCGGGCGCGACCGGGACCAGCTCGCGCGCGGGATCGAGCCCCGCTCTGCGCAGCACCGTGACGACGTTCGGGAAGAGCGCCGGGTCGATCGCGCGCATGTCGAGCGACACCGACGGCGCGCCGCTCTCCAGCATCTTGCGCGCGACCGCGCGCGAGACCTCGTCGCGCGGCTGCAGCTCGTCGACGAACCGCTCGCCGTGGTCGTCGAGCAGCAGCGCTCCCTCGCCGCGCACCGCCTCGGTCACGAGGAAGCTGTCGGCGCCGTCGACGCCCGCGACCGCGGTCGGATGGAACTGGATCATCTCGAGGTCAGCCAACTGCGCGCCGGCCCGCTGCGCCAG
The DNA here is from genome assembly GCF_033542075.1 of Conexibacter stalactiti. Taxonomy (NCBI): domain Bacteria; kingdom Bacillati; phylum Actinomycetota; class Thermoleophilia; order Solirubrobacterales; family Conexibacteraceae; genus Conexibacter; species Conexibacter stalactiti. The sequence goes on along the minus strand of NZ_JAWSTH010000013.1, from coordinate 1,761 downwards.
CAGCAGCCCGCTGCCGCTGGAGCCGACCGGGTTGGTCGAGCGCGCCCACAGCGCCGCGGCGCCGCCGGTCGCGAGCACGACCGCGCGCGCGATCACGAGACGGCCGTCGCGCAGCCGCACGCCAGCGGCGCGGCCGTCACGCGTGAGCACCGCGGTCGCCGCGCTCTCCTCCAGCACCTCGATGCGGGGATCCTCCGCCGCCAGCGCCGACAGCTGGCGCGAGACGCGCCGGCCGGTCGCCGAGCCGCCCGCGTGAACGATCCGGCGGACGCTGTGGCCGCCCTCCAACCCGAGAGCGAGACGGCCCTTGCGGTCGGCGTCGAAGTGGACGCCGAGACGCGCGAGGTCCTTCACCATCGCCGGCGCCTCGTTGGTCAGCACCTCGGCCGCGCTGCGGCGGACGGTGCCGCGCCCGGTCACGAGCGTGTCCTGCAGATGGCGCTCGGGGCTGTCGTCGATCGCCAACGCGGCGGCGAGCCCGCCCTGTGCCCAGTACGAGGAGGACTCCGCCAGCGGCGTCGCGGAGACGAGCGCGACGCGCGCCCCGGCGGCGGCCGCGGTGAGGGCTGTGTAGAGCCCGGCTCCTCCTGCACCTACGACGGCGAGGTCGGCCTCGATCGTGACGGGACGTTCCATGCGAGGGGGCCAGTACGGTACTCGCATGGCGCCCGCGGTCTACCTCTCGCACCCCTCCTCGCTGCTGCACGACACCGGTCCGCACCCGGAGCGGGCCGACCGCATCACCGCGATCGAGCACGAGCTGGCGCGTCACGATTGGTTCGGGATGGAGCGCGTCGAGGCACCGCGCGTCGCGGAGGAGACGCTTGCCGCGGTGCACCCGGTCCGTTACATCCGCGCGATCGACGAGCTGTGCGCGAGCGGCGGCGGCGCGATCGACGCCGACACCGTCGTCGTCGAGGCCTCCTATGAGGCGGCGCTACGCGCCGCCGGGGGCGCGGTGCGGCTGGTCGACCTGCTGCTGAGCGGAGAGGCGCGCACCGGCTTCAGCGCGCTGCGGCCGCCCGGCCACCATGCCGAGGCGGCGCGGGCGATGGGCTTCTGCCTGTTCGACAACGTCGCCGTCGCCGCGCAGCACGCGCTCGACGCCCATGGGCTGGAGCGCGTGCTCGTGGTGGACTGGGACGTCCACCACGGCAACGGCACCAACGACATCTTCCACGCGACCGACAGAGTCCTGTTCGTCTCGCTGCACCAGGCGCCGCTCTACCCCGGCACCGGGCCGGCCGGCGACGTCGGCAGCGGCGCGGGGACCGGCTACACGGTCAACGTGCCGCTGCAGGCCGGCGGCGGCGACGCGCTCTACGCGTCGTTGCTGGAGCACGCCGTCGCGCCGCTGGCACGCACCTACGCGCCGCAGCTGATCCTCGTCTCGGCCGGCTTCGACGCCCACCGCGACGACCCGCTCGCCGGGATGGCGCTGAGCGAGGCCGGCTTCGCCGCGATGACGGGCACGCTGCGCCGCCTCGGCGCCGAGCTGGGCGTGCCGCTCGGCGGCGTGCTCGAGGGCGGCTACGCGCTCGGCGCGCTCGCCGCCTCGACCGCGGCGACTCTCGCTGCCTTGACGGCGCCTGAACCGCCCGCGGCCGATCCGGGGCTGGCGGTGGCGCCGGCGTCGAACGCGCTGCTGGAGCGGCTGTCGGCGCGCTGGCCGGCGCTCGCGGCGCAGACGCGCTGAGCGGCTATCTCGTGCCGGCGGTGCTGTCCGGCGGCGTCGCGGCGGCCGCGGGCGGCGCGGGTGCG
>NZ_JAWSTH010000012.1:0-89877 GCF_033542075.1 Conexibacter stalactiti | reverse complement strand
CGACGCCTTCCGCGGCGCGCTCGCCGCCGAGCTGGCGGCAGGCCAGGAGCTTCACGCGGCGGTGCGCCTCGCGGCGGCGGCGGGCGCCCATGCGACGACCGCGCCGGGAGCGCGCGGCGCGCTCGGCGACCGCGCCGCGATCGAGGCGCTCGCCGCGGGCTGAGCAGCAGGAGCAGCACCGGCAGTTCTCACCGTTCACACACGGTCGTAGAGGAGAGAGATGACGATGCGCAGGATGTGGGCTGCGGCCCTCGCGTCGGCGTGCGCGCTGACGTGCGCACTGGCGGGCCTCGTGACGGGCACCGCCGCCGCCGACGGCGGCCTCACGAGAGACAAGTGGTGGCAGCAGCTGACCGGCGAGAAGACGATCAACGCGCGCTTCTACGGGCTGACGCTCGACGAGGTCAGAGACGACCTCGACCAGATCGCCGCCGACGGCTACAAGATCCTCAACCTCGACTGGCCGGTGAAGGCCGGTCCGACCTCGATCTACAACGGCCTCTCGGCGTCCGACTTCTACAGCGTCGAGCCGTCGATCGGGACCGACCAGGACTGGCTCGACTTCCTCGAAGCCGCGCACGCGCGCGGGATCGCGGTCACGACCTGGTTCAACATCGCCTACTTCTGGACTGGCTCGGCGCTCTTCAAGCAGGCGGAGGCCGACGTCAGAAGATACGGCCCGATCCGCGCCAACCAGCCGGCCAACAGCCCCGCGCGCTTCTTCCGCTGGAGAAGCGGCGCCGGCACGGTCACGAAGCCGTGCGACCTCTGCGGCGTCAACGGCCTCACGAAGCGCTGGGTGACCGATCCCGACGCCGGCACGAACATCAGCTACTACAGCGGCTGGGCCGACCAGCCGACCGGCGACTTCGCCGCCGCCGAGTGGCGCGCGGAGGCGAGAAGAGTCCTCGAGCACTGGCTCGACACCGGCCTCGACGGCTTCATCGTCGACGCGATCACCGAGATGGTCGACTGCGACGCCTCCTGCCTCAGAAGCACGATCACCGACACGATCCACGCCTACCCGGGCCGCATGGCCGCGGCCGAGACGCCGCGCGACGCGACCGCGATCGGCTACGGCTTCGACGCGACGACCGACCAGGCCTTCTGGGGCAACCAGATCGCGACGACGGCGATCGCGAGACAGAACCCGTCGGCGATCGACGACGGCCTCTGGACCCGCGACGGGATCGTCGCCGCGGGCGGCACCGCGCTCTCCGCGCCCGACTTCACGACGACCTCCGACGCGGCGACGCATCTGCTGCAGGCGGCGACGATCGCCGCGAGCGGCAACCAGCTGCTGGTCTGGGATCCGGGCGACGGCTTCGGCTCGCCGTCGACCTGGGCCGGCGAGGGCGCGAGCTTCAAGGCGATCACGGACGCCGTCGTCGCCAACCCGGCGCTGCAGTCGCAGGGCGCCCGCACGCAGGTCGCGACCGACGACGACACGAAGACGTACGCCTTCGTGCGCACCTCGGTCAGCGGGACGCAGAAGGCGCTCGCCGTCTTCAACTACACGAACGCCGCGCGCACGGTGACGGTGAACCTCGCCGGCAGCGGCGTCGGCGACGGCACCACGACCAACCTGCTCGCGGCGGGCGCCGGCCCGTCGATCTCCGGCGGCAGCGTGACGGTGAGACTGCCGGCGTGGGGCTACGCCTTCTACGGCGTCCCGCTGCCGTCGTCGAGCTGCTCGACCAACCTCTGCGGCTCGCTGACGACGGCGAGCGGCGGGACGGTCGACCTGACGGCGACGGGGACGGCCGACTGGGCGCACTGGGGCACGTCGAGCGCGACGAGCTTCGACCACAAGAACGGCGCCGGCCTGATCAGCGACCGCACGGCCGTCGGCAGCGGAACGATCACGCGCTACGCCAACAACGCGATCGGCTACACCTGGAGCGACGGCACGCCGACCGCGAGCGCGACCGCCTCGACGACCGGCATCTACGTGACCGGGGCCGGCAACGGCTTCAGATTCACCGTCCCGGCCGACACGACCGCGCGCAGACTGCTCGTCCACGTCGGCGCGTGGGAGGCGAGAGGGAGACTGGTCGCGACGCTCAGCGACGGCAGCGTGAGCAGCTACACCAGCACCTCGCTGAGCGCCGGCAGCGGCAGCAGCGCCAACGGCACCTTCGCGCTCTCCTACAGAGCGGCGAGAGCGGGGCAGACGCTGACGGTCAGCTGGACGGTCGACTCGGTCGTCACCAGCAACGGCAACGTGACGCTGCAGTCGGCGGCGCTGCAGGGCGGCGGAGGCAGCGGCCCGACGACCACCGTGGTCGACGACGGCGCCGCCGGCTGGAGCTGGGGCGGCGGCTGGAGCGCCTACGCCGACGGCCCGGCCCACGGCGGCACCGCGCACGGCGGCAGCACGATCGGCGCCTGGGGCAGCTACACCTTCACCGGCTCCGCCGTGCGCGTGCGGACGTGGAAGGAGGCCGGCGCCGGCAGCGTGGAGGTCTTCCTCGACGGCGTCTCCCAAGGCGTCTTCAGCGAGGACAACGGCGGCGCCGAGGCGTACGGCCAGCTGCTCTTCAGCCACAGATTCGCCAGCAGCGGCACGCACACGATCAGACTGGTCGCGACGACCGCGGCATGGACGATGGTCGACGCGCTGGAGGTCGATTCCTGAGCATTGGGCGAGCGCGGCGGCGACTTTCGCCGCGCTCTTGTGCGCCGACCTTCGACTGCCTCGTCTTCTCACCGTGAACGCGGGGTACGTTCGCAGTGACGGCGAGCCGGCGCACGCGCCGACTGTCATCGCCGCTGTCGAACGAGGTGAGGGTGGAATGAATACACCACATCCGGTGCACTGGCTGTCTGAGCAGACGCGTACCGGCCTGCGCGATCTCCCGAACAACGCCGCGTGGCTGCTCTCGCGCGCTCTGCAACCGGCGGAGACCGCGGGCAACGCGGCGAAGGGCGCGGCGGCCGACACACGCGACACCGCTCGCAAGGTGAAGGCGTCGGTCGTCGACGCCGCTCCCGTGGGCGGCGACTCGATCGAGACGCGGATGCAGCGCGCGCAGGCGGCTGCCGAGCGGGCGCACGAGGCCGAGGAGCGCGCGATCGAGGCCGCCCGCGAGGCGAAGGAGCGGTCCGAGCACGCGCGCGAGGTGGCCGATCATGGCCGCGCCCGCGTGGCGGAGGTCAAGAGAGCGACGAAGCAGTCCGCCGACGAGCGGATCGCCGAGGCGAGACGACAGGCGGATGAGGCGGTGCAGCGCGAGAGCGCGGCCGCCCGCGCCGAGGCCGACGAGCAGGTCAAGCGGGTGCAGGCGGAGGCCGAGCAGGAGGCGCAGTCGGCCCGCCAGGAGGCCGAGGAGCGCCAGGAAGAGGCGAAGGAGCTGCTGGCGGAGGCCAACTATCGCCTCAGAGAGGCGCGCCACTTGGCGGACGAGGCGACGCAGGTCGCCCGTGCGGTCGCCGAAGAGGCGCGCCGGCAGGCCGACCGGCTGGTCGACGACGCCGAGCAGCAGGCGCGGCAGGCCGATTCGCGGGTCGCCGCGGCCGAGCAGGTGCGCGCGGACACGGCGGAGCGAGCACGCGCCACCGCGCGCACGATCCAGACCGAGGAGATCAACGGCGATCTCGAGGCGCACACGAAGACGGAGCTGATGGGGCTTGCCGCCTCGATCGACATCGAGGGACGGACGAACATGACGAAGGCCGAGCTCGTACGGGCGATCAGAAGCGCCGCGCGCGCGAGACGCACGCGGTCATGAGAGGAGGCGCAATGTCGATCCTGCACAGAAAGAGCCGCTGGGAAAAGATGGTGAGACCGGTCGTCGACCCGCTGAGCCTGCCGAAGGGCGTCAAGTCGGGCGTCGCCGATCCACCGAAGGCGGTCAAGTCCGGCGCCGCGGCCGTCGGCGGTCTCGTCGGCCTGACGCTCGGCAGCGCGCTCGTCTCGACACTGCGGCATCGGCCGAGAGGCCAGACGTGATGAAACTCTCAACGGTGGTGGTGTTCGGAGCCGGCTACGTCATGGGGACCAAGGCGGGACGTGAACGCTATGCGGAAATCGTCAAGGTGGCGCAGAAGGTCTCGAGACGGCTCGACGAGCTCAGCGCGCGTGGTGAGGTCGGAGCTGACGCGGAGGAGGATCGACCCGCCCCAGTCGCCGACTACGCCGACGACGCTGGCGGTGCTTTCGATCCCCGGGAGCACGAGACGACTCTCGGAGGGCGTGGCGCTGAAGGCGTCGGTGATCGCGCGTTTGCTGGGTATTCGCCTGCTGACCTTGGACGCGACCGTCCTCGTCGCGCCGGCTGAGATCGCGGCGGCGACGACCGTGCCACCGCCGTCGCGGTCCTCGCCGCTGCCCGCGCTGCCGTCGCCGTCGCCGTCGCCGTCGCCGCGCACGGCCGCGCGCTCGCGGCCGGTCGGAGACGGCCTGCGCGAGGCCGAGCGCTGCATCGAGGAGGGGGCGGCCAGCCTCGCGGCCGCTCGCTCCGTCGCGCCGTCGCGGCGCTGAAGCGGCGCTCCCCGCGCGCCCGCTCGTGAACCGGCGGCCACGCCGCGGTTGCATTTTGTTCGCAACTTCGTCGCATCTCGTTCACAACATCGGCGAGGCGGCTGCATAGCGTCCTGCCGGCCGCCGGCACCCATCGAGCCCGGCGTCGTCGAACAGGAGAACGATGCTCGCCGCAGCCTCGAGCCGCGCCCGCCGGCGCACAGCCCGCACCCTCGTGCTGGGAGTCGCCACCGCCGCGACCGTCGTCAGCGGGTACGCCGCCACCGCCGCGTCCGCGGCGCCGCTGACCGGCGTCGACCTGTCCACCTACGTGCGCGTCGGCCGCTTCGACCTGCCGGAGCCGACGCGCAGCCCGGCGCCGGCCGGCAGCATCCTCGCGCAGGAGGCATCGGGGGTCACCTACAACTGGGACACCGACACGCTGTTCGTCGTCGGCGACGGCGGCACGTCGGTCGTGCAGGTCAGCAAGACCGGCCAGCTGATCGACTCGATGACGCTCCCCGCGGGCGGCAGCGCGCAGGGGACGGAGTTCTACGACACCGAGGGGATCGCGTACGTCGGCGGCGGCAGATTCGTGCTGTCGGAGGAGCGCTACCGCCAGGTCAACCGCTTCACGTACGTGCCGAACACGACGCTCACGCGCGCCGCCGTCGAGACGGTGAAGCTCGGCACGACGATCGACAACATCGGGATCGAGGGCATCTCCAACGACCCGCAGAGCGGCGGCTTCCTCGTCGTCAAGGAGAAGAGCCCGCGCGGCATCTTCCAGACGGGGATCGACTTCCCCGCCGGCACCGCCACGAACGGCTCGCCGACGACCGAGAGCTCGACCGACCTGTTCGACCCGGCGCTGCCCGGTCTGTCGGACCTCTCCGACGTCTACTCGCTCGCGAACGTGAGAGGGCTGACCGGTCCTGACGCCAGCCACCTGCTGATGATCAGCCAGGAGTCGGGCAGAGTCGTCAACGTCGACCGCAGCGGCACCGTCTCCAGCTGGCTGACGCTCGTCGCCGACGCCGGCAACCCGCTGTCGATCCCCGACCAGACGCACGAGGGCGTCACGATGGACGAGGACGGCAAGGTCTACACCGTCAACGAGCAGGGCGGCGGCGACAACGCCCATCCGCAGCTGTGGGTCTTCGCGCCCTCGGCGGTCCCCAACGCGGCGCCGACGGCGGTGACGCTCGCCAACCCGGTCACGACGCTCGCCGAGAACACCAGCACCGCCACGCGCTACAAGGTCGCCGCGGTCGACGTCGCCGATGACGGCCTGGGCAACAACCATCTGACGGTGACGGGCCCCGACGCGGCCGCGTTCGAGGTCGACGGCAACGGCCTCTACGTCAAGGCCGGCACGACGCTCGACTTCGAGACGAAGAGCAGCTACACGGTCAGCGTCGTGGTCGACGATCCCAACGTCGGCGCGACCCCGGACGCGACCAGCGACCCGTACACGCTCACGCTCACCGACGTCGTCGACGAGACGCCGGTGACCGCCTCGGTGATCGTCTCCGAGGTGACGCCGTGGGCCAGCGGCGACGCCTCCTACGGCGCCGACTGGATCGAGCTGACGAACACCGGCGAGACGACGGTCGACCTGACCGGCTGGAAGATCGACGACAGCTCGAACGCCTTCGGCTCCGCCGTCGCGCTGAACGGCGTCAGCAGCCTCGCGCCGGGCCAGTCGGCCGTCTTCCTCGAAGGCGACGCGACGACGGTCAGCAGATTCAAGCTGTCGTGGTTCGGCCCCGGCGCGCCGAGCGACCTCGCGGTCGGCTTCTACTCCGGCGCCGGCATCGGCCTCAGCACCAGCGGCGACGCCGTCAACGTCTTCGACGCGCTCGGCGAGCGCCTGACCGGCGTCAGGTTCGGCGCCTCGACGAGCGGCTTCACGTTCGACAACGCGGCCGGCGCGGGCAGCACGACGCTGCCGCTGCCGGCGATCTCAACGCTGAGCGTCGTCGGGGTCAACGGCGCCTTCCTCGCCGAGGGCCAGGTCGGCTCGCCGGGGCGGATCGCGACGCCGCCGCCGTCGGTGATCGTCTCCGAGGTGACGCCGTGGAGCAGCAGCAACGCGACGTACAGAGCGGACTGGATCGAGCTGACGAACACCGGCGAGACGACCGTCGACCTGACCGGCTGGAAGATCGACGACAGCTCCAACGACTTCCCGGCATCTGTCGCGCTGACCGGCGTCAGCAGCCTCGCGCCGGGTCAGTCAGCCGTCTTCATCGAGGGCGACGCGACCACGGCTGACAGATTCAAGGCGGCCTGGTTCGGCGCCGACGTGCCGAGCGGCTTCACGATCGGGACGTACACGGGCGGCGGCATCGGCCTCGGCAACGGCGGCGACGCGGTCGTCGTCTTCGACGCCGCCGGCGATCGCGTCACCGGCGTCAGCTTCGGCGCCTCGACGAGCGGCTTCACGTTCGACAATGCCGCCGGGATCGGCAGCACGACGGTGCCGCTGCCGGCGATCTCGACGCTCAGCGCAGCCGGCGTCAACGGCGCCTTCCTGGCCGGCGGCGAGACCGGCTCGCCCGGTCTGGTCGAGGCGGCGCCGGCGCCGGTCGTGACCTTCGACGTGCCGGCCTTCGCCGAGCAGGCGCAGGGCACGATCGGCAGCGCGCAGACGGTGACGGTGACCAACAGCGGCGACGCGCCGCTGAACGTCTCGCGCGTGCGGATCAGAGACGCCGACGGGCTCTCGAAGGGCGACTTCCTGCTCGCCGACGAGAGCTGCACCGACGACGTGGTGGAGCCCGGCGCGAGCTGCGAGGTGCTGGTGCGCTTCGCGCCCGGCCGCGCGAACGTGACGTCGAACGCGACGCTCGTGCTGACCGACGACACCGAGGCGGGCGCGAGCAGCGTCGCGCTGACCGGCAGAAGCGGCGGCCTGCCGAGAGGCGACGACGGGGCGCAGGGGCCGGCCGGCCCGATCGGCCCCGCGGGTCCGACCGGTCCGACGGGACCCGGCGGCGCTGACGGCGCCGTCGGCCCGAAGGGCGATGCGGGCTCGAAGGGCGATGCGGGCGCGAAGGGCGACGCCGGCGCGAAGGGCGACGCCGGCGCGAAGGGCGACGCGGGCGACCGCGGCCCCGCCGGGCCGAAGGGCGACAGAGGCGCGGCCGGCCGCGACGCGGTCGTCACCTGCCGCATCACGTCGACCAGAGGCCGGCAGAAGGTCTCGTGCTCGGTCACGTACGTGAGAAGCGGCAGAAGCGCGAGAGGCGCCGGCAGAGCGGCGCAGGCGCGGCTCGTGCGCAATGGCCGCACCTACGCGAGCGGTCGCGTCGGAGCGCTGCGCCCCACCAAGCGCCTCCAGCGCGGCACGCGCTACACGCTGCGCGTCGCGGGCCTGGCGCTGCCGGTGCGGCTGCGGTAGGACGCTGACTGCGGCGGCCGCGCCCCGCGCGCGGCCGCCGCGACCGAGCCGAAGCCGAACGCGCGCGGCCGCCGCATCACTTCGATCGGCGGTTCGTCGCCGCACCGGGACGTAGGATCCGCGGCATGACGACTCCCCGCCTTCGCCCGTTCGCGGGCGTGCTCGCGCTGATCGCGGCGACCGCGCTCTCCGCCGGCCTCGCCGCTCCGGCCGCCGCCGCGACGGCCAGATCGACCACCTGCGACGTCTCAGCCGTCGCCGACAGACTCGGGCCGACCTCCGTCTCCGCGGTGAAGGTGAAGGGCACCAGATGCGCGACCGGGATCGCGGTCGTGAAGGCGTTCCACGCCTGCCGGCTGAAGAACGGCGCCAGCGGCCGCTGCGTGAGACGCGTGAGAGGCTTCGCCTGCATGGAACAGCGCACCGGCAGCACGCCGCAGTTCACCGCGCTCGTGACGTGCAGGAAGGACAGAGCGACGGTCTCGCACCGCTACACGCAGGTGGTCTAACCCGCCTCCCGCTTCGCTCGCGCGCGGCGCTTGCCCTCGTGCATCGCCGCGACGCGGGCGACGGGGATCGCGCGCCCTTCCTCGACGAGCGCGTCTGGCAGCGCCTGCGCGGCCGGCATCGTCTCCGCCCACGGGTTGCCGTCGCCGAGCAGCGCCGGAACCGTGTGGATCGTGAAGGCGGTCGGATCGACGCGGTCGAGCTCGTCCCAGGCGAGCGGGAAGGAGACGGTCGCGCCCGGCCGGATCCGCGGGCTGTAGGCGGCGACGACGGTCGCGCCCCCGGCGCGGGTCGCGTCGACGAAGACCTTCCCCTCGCGTTCCTCGACGACGTAGGCGGTCGTCGCGACCGCCGGGTCGAGCCGCTCGGCACGGGCGGCGAGCGCGCGCGTGGCGGCGGCGATCGCCTCGCCGCTGGTCGGCGCGGCGAGCGGCACGAAGACGTGCACGCCCTTGGCGCCGCTCGTCTTCAGCGCGCCTTCGAGGCCGGCGTCGGTGAGCGCCTGGCGGACCAGCTGCGCGGTGCGTGCCACGACGGCGAAGGGAGCGCCCGCGGGCGGGTCGAGGTCGAGCACGAGGTGCGTCTGGCGCGGGCCGTCGGGCTCGATCCGCACGAGCGTCGGGTGGTACTCGATCGCGCGCTGGTTGGCGAACCAGCGCAACGTCTCGCGGTCGTCGCAGAGCGCGTAGTGCACGTCGCGTCTCGACGCCTCCGCCCAGATCGAGACGGTCTTGATCCACGGCGGCGCGTATCTGGGGACGTTCTTCTGCATGAACGGCCGGCGGCCGCGCAGCGCCCGCATCACCGACAGCGGCCGGTCGCGCAGCTCGCCCAGCAGCTGCTCGGCGACCGCGTCGAGATAGTCGACGAGGTCGCCCTTGGTCGCCTCGGCGCCATCGAACAGGGGCTGGTCGAGGTTGGTCAGCTCGGTCATCGAAGACTTGGACGCCACCGCGGGCGAAAACTCATCGGCGGCGCCGAGACTACGCCGCGTGCGCCGAGCGAGCAATATCGTGGCGCGCACGTCGTCGATCAGCACGAGGAAAGTCCGTCAGATGCCAAGAGCCCATGTGCCCGCCCCGCCGCGCAGACCGCGCGCGCCGTTGATGGAGATCGATCCGGAGGGGCTTGACGACGAGGCGCTGAAGGAAGGGCTCGCCGACGCGGTGCTGGAGCGGGTCAACCTCGCCAACCTGCGCGGCTACAGAACGATGCTCGAGCGGGTCGTGCTGCGCGGCTGCCGCATGACCGGCATCCAGTTCGCCGAGTCGACGCTGCGCGACGTGCTCGTCGAGGACTGCCGCGTCGACCTCGCGTCATTCCGCTACAGCCGGCTGGAGCGCGTCGTCTTCCGCCGCTGCCTGCTGCAGGACCTGGAGCTGACCGAGGCGCAGCTGTCGTCGGTCGTCTTCGAGGAGTGCGACCTCAGCGGCGCCGACTTCGCCTTCGCGAGATTCGCCCGCTCGGAGATCCGCGGCTGCACGCTCGACCGCGTGACCTCGGTCGAGCGGCTGCGCGGCGTCGCGATGCCGTGGCCGGACATCGTCGGCTTCGCCGGCCAGCTCGCCGCCGCGATCGGGATCTCGATGATCGTCGAAGGGGAAGAGGAGTAGGGCGGCCTCGTCCCCTGTCGCCGGGCGCGTCAGGTGCTCAGAGGCCGAACCAGCGCGCGCGGCGGCTGCTGCCGAACTCCCGCTTGCGCTCCATCTGCGCGACCGACGGCGTGTTGAAGGTGCCGGTTCTCTCGGGTCCGGAGAGGAAGTCGATGTCGACGCTGCCGATGCGGCCGCCGCCGAACTCGATGTAGCAGGTGCCCTGGCCGAGATGGCGGCCGGGCGCCTCGCCCGCGCCGAGTCTCGCGATGATCGTCTGCGCGACGATGCGCGCCGCGCCCTCGGCGAAGACGCCGGCCTTCGGCACCCCGGCGGTCGCGACGTCGCCGACGGCGTACACGTCGGGGTATCTCGTCTGAAGCGTCGCGGAGTCGACCGGGATGTAGCCGTTCTCCGTCATGCCGCTGGCGATCACGACCTCCGCCGCGCGGTGCTTGGGGACGCCGAAGAGGTGGTCGAACGCCAGCTCGCTGTCGTCGTCGAGCACGGCGACGCTGCGCGCGGGGTCGACGGAGGCGATGCGGCGCCCGCCGATGAAGGCGATGTCGCGCTCGGCGAAGGCGGCGAGCAGCGCGGCGGAGGTCTCCGGCGACGGCGGCACGGGCGTGCTCAGCGGCATCACGAACGAGATCTGGCAGGCGTCGCGCACGTCGCGCGCGACCAGCTCGTCGTGCAGCAGCAGCGCGCACTCGCTCGGCGCCGGCGGGCACTTGAACGGTGCGCCGCAGACGCCGATCACGATGTGGCCCTGCGTGATCGTCGGGATCACCTGCGCGAGCCGCTCGGCGCCGGCGACGGAGTAGAACTCGTTGCCGCCCTCGGCGAGGCCGGGCGTCGCGTCGAGGTCGTAGTCGGCACCGAGCGCGACGACGAGCACGTCGGCGTCGTGGACGCCGGCGTCGGTCGTCACGCGGCGGGCCTCCGGGTCGATCGCGGTGACCGTCTCGCGCAGCACGCGCACGCCCGGCTTGGCGACCTCGCTGTACGGCAGCCGGACCGACTCCGGCGTCGAGCGGCCGAACATCACGTCGAGCTTCGAGTAGCCGAAGACAAACGCGTCGCTCTTGTCGATCACGGTCACGTCGACCCCGTCGCCGAGCGCCTCGGAGAGCGTCGTGCTCAACTCCAGACCGCCGAACCCTGCCCCGAGAACCACCACGCGTGTCGTCATCGGCCGATCCTAACGCCGGTAGATCAGGCCGAACGTGGACTTGGGTCCATGGCGGCGGGCGTTCACGCGGGGGTCGCGGCCGCCTCCAGTTCGAGCGTCTCGCCGGTCTCCAGCACCCGCGCGGTCACGCCCGCCTCGCGCGCGGCGGCGAGGAAGCTCGCGGCCGGCCCGTCGACCTGCTCGTAGAGCGGCGGGCCATTGAGCGTGTCGTAGTGGATCGGGACGGCGAGGCGGGCGCCGAGGATCGCCGCGGCGACGGCCGCCTGCTGGGGATCCATCGCCGCCGCGAACGGGCTCGGAGGCTGACGGTGGGGGAGGCTGACGCGCGGGCCGTTGACCGGCAGGAAGACGGCGTCGAAGGTGCCGAGCCGCAGCTTCGTCAGCCACCACGAGCCGTGGAAGATCGTGTCGCCGGCGTGCAGGATCCGCACGCCGCCGGCCTCGATCGCCCACGACACCTGCGGGTCGCCGAAGCCGTCGACGGCCGGGACGGCGATGAAGGTGAACGGACCGCGGGTGACCGACTCCCACGGCTCGACCGTCTGTGTCGAGATCTCGCGCTCGGCGATCCCCTGCTCGGCGAGCACCAGCGCGCCGTTCTCCAGCGGGCCGCCCGCGGGCGCCGGTGCCGGGCGCAGCAGGAGGCCTTCGGGGCGCAGCGCGGCCGCGATCGCGGCGGGGTCGGCGTGGTCGCTGTGGAGGTGGGTGACGAGCGCGGTCGCGATGGTGCCGGCCGCCGCCGGCGCGGGCAGGGGACCGTGCGGCGGGCCGACGAACGGCTCCAGCGCCGACGCGTCCTCGAACAGGTCGACGACGGCGCTCTCGCCGTCGACCTCCAGCTCCAGCCCAGCCCAGCCAAGTCGGCGGATTCGCATCGTGGTTCGCTCCTCGGTTCGCGGCGCGCTCGTCCGCTCGGTCGTCGAGCGGCGATCGCGCCATTTAGCAAACGATCGTTCGTAATCTATAGTGCGGAGGATGAGCCCGCGCCGATCAGCCGCCGCCGCCCGCGAGACGCGTGAGGAGATCGTCGCCCGCGCCGTCGCGGTTGCCTCCACCGATGGGCTCGAAGGGCTGACGATCGGCCGGCTCGCGGGCGACCTGTCGATGAGCAAGGCCGGCGTGATCGGCCACTTCGGCACGAAGGAGCGGCTCCAGCTCGCGGCACTGGAGGAGGCGATCGCGATCTTCACGCGCGACGTGTGGGAGCCGGTCGCCGCGCGCGACGCCGGCCTCGAGCGGCTGCTGGCGATCTGTGACGCGTGGGTCGCTCACCTGCGCAGCGGCATCTTCCCCGGCGGCTGCTTCCTGACCGCCGCCTCGATGGAGTTCGACGGCCGCAGCGGGCCGGTGCGCGAGCGCGTGATCGATGCGCTCAACCTGTGGCGGGCCGTCATCGAGCGTGACGTGCGAACCGCGGTGGAGGCCGGCCAGCTGCCCGCCGAGACCGACCCGGCGCAGGTCTGGTTCGAGTGCAACGCGCTCGCGATCGGGCTCAACCAGGCGCTGCAGCTGTTCGGCGACGACGACGCGCCGGCGCGTGCCAGCCGCGCGATGCGGCGCGCGATCGGGGTTCCCGCGTAGCGTCGGGGCGAAGCCGCGGATACTCACCAAAATCCGGCGAAAGGGGCGTTAGGGTCAGGGCAGATTCGCGATGCCGCTCCCCGTCCTCCTCGTCATCGACGGCGACCCGGACGCCCTCGAGGCGGTCCGGGCTCAGCTCGCCGGGCGCTACGGCGTCGACTACCGGATCGAGAGCGAGAGCGATCCGGAGCAGGCGCTCGACGCGCTGGCGGAGCTGGCGGATACGGGGGACGACGTCGCCTTGGTCCTGGCGGCGAAGTCGCTCCCGGACGCGATCAGCGGAGGGCTGCTCGAACGCGCGCGGCAGCTCCATCCGCACGCGAAGCGCGGCTTGATGGTCGAGCGGGGAGCGATGGCCGACCGGGCGACTGCCGAGACGATCGTCGACGCGATCGCTCTGGGCCGGGTCGACTACTACGTCCAACTGCCGGCGGACTGGCCGGACGAGGTCTTCCACCACGCCATCTCGACGTTCCTGCTCGAATGGGCGACGGAGCGGCGCAGGGTGCCGCACACGGTCCGCATCGTCGGCGAGGAGTGGGCGGGGCGGGCGTACGAGCTGCGCGAGACCTTCGAGCACTGCGCGGTTCCACACGACTTCTGCCTCGCCGACTCCGACGAGGGGAGGAGGCTGCTGGAGCAGGCCGGGCCCGACGTGAAGCTCGCCGTCATGCTGCTGCCGGGCGGGCGCGCGCTGAGTGACCCGTCGAACGCCGAGATCGCGGAGGCCGCCGGCGCTCCGAGCGACTTCGACGAGCGCGACTTCGACGTCGTGATCGTGGGGGCGGGACCTGCGGGCCTGTCGGCGGCGGTCTACGGTGCCTCCGAAGGGCTGCGCACGCTCGTCCTCGACGAGCGCGGCATCGGCGGCCAGGCCAGGTCCAGCTCTGATCCGCAACTACCTGGGCTTCCCGGGAGGGGTGAGCGGGCACCGGCTGGCCGAGCAGGCCCACGAGCAGGCCTCCGCCTTCGGCGCGAGCTTCGTCTTCATGCACCGGGTGACTGCGCTCAGTCGCGCCGGGGATCAGCTCACGCTCTCGCTCACGGAGGACAAGCAGGTCAGCGCCGCGGTGGTGATCCTCGCCACCGGCGCCAGCTACCTCCGCCTGGGCGTTCCCGCGCTCGAAGCGCTGACCGGCGCCGGCGTCTTCTACGGCGGCCCCGCCTCAGAGGCCCACGCGCTCAGCGGAGCGGACGTCTTCGTCGCGGGCGGCGGGAACTCGGCGGGGCAGGCCGCGCTGTACCTCGCGCGCTACGCGCGTCGCGTGACCCTCGTCGTGCGCGGGGCGTCGCTCGACGCCGGGATGTCGCACTACCTCACGCAGGAGATCGCGGCGACGCCGAGCATCGACGTGCGCAGCGGCACGACCGTCGTCGGCGGCAGCGGCGACGGCCACCTGCGGCAGCTCGTGCTCCGCAACGGCGACGGCGAGGAGGAGACGGTCGCCGCCGACGCGCTCTTCGTGCTGATCGGAGCGCGCCCGCACACCGACTGGCTGCCCGCCGACATCGCGCGTGACCGCCACGGGTTCCTCTACACCGGCGAGGAGCTGCCGGACCACGGCGCCTGGCCGCTCGCGCGCCCGCCCTCCGCGCTGGAGACGAGCATGCCCGGGGTGCTCGCGGCAGGAGACGTGCGGCATGGATCGGTGAAGCGCGTGGCGTCGGCCGTCGGCGAAGGGTCGATCGCGGTGCAGCTCGTCCACAACCTGCTCGGCACCGCTCAAGCCGCCGCTCAGCGGGCCAGGTAGCGCACGACGGCGAGCACACGGCGGTGCTCGGCGGCGCCGGGGACCAGGTCGAGCTGGTCGTAGATGCGCGAGACGTGCTTGACGACCGCCTTCTCGGTGATCACGAGCCGCTCGGCGATCGCGGCGTTGGAGGCGCCCTCGGCCATGAGCGCCAGCACGTCGCGCTGGCGCGCGGTGAGGTCGTGGAAGGGGTCGTCGTCGGGGCGGGCGCGGCCGAGCAGGACGCCGACCAGCTCCGGGTCGAGCACCGTCCCGCCGTCGCAGACGCGGCGCACATCGGCGAGGAACGCGTCGCTGTCGGCGATCCGCTGCTTGAGCAGGTAGCCGACACCGGCGGCGCGCTGACCGAGCAGCTCAGTCGCGTAGCGCCGCTGGGCATGCTGGGAGAGCACGAGGACGGCGATCTCCGGCAGGGCGGCACGGATCTCGATCGCCGCGCGCAGGCCCTCGTCGCTCTGCGTCGGCGGCATGCGGATGTCGGTCACGACCAGCTCCGGGCGCTCCCGCCGGGCCGCCGCCACGAGCGCCTCGCCGTCGCCGGCCGTCGCCGCGACCTCGAAGCCGGCCCGCTCCAGCAGCAGCGACATCCCCTCGCGCAGCAGCGCCTCGTCCTCGCCGATCACGACGCGCATGGGAACTCCGCGACGATCCGCGTGCCGCCGCCGGGCGGGCTGTCGACGACGAGGCGGCCGCCGACGACGTCGACGCGATCGGCCAGCCCGCGCAGGCCGGAGCCGCCGCCGTCCGCGGTCGTCCCGGTGACCGCGGCCGCGCCGCCGGCGCCGTCGTCGCGCACTTCGACCCGCAGGCCGTCGGCGGTCGCCGCGACGCGCACCTCCAGCGACCGCGCCCGCGCGTGCTTGACCGCGTTCGCGAGCGCCTCGGCGATCACGAACCAGGCGGCGCTCTCGATCGCGACCGGGAAGCGCTCGTCTCCGGCCAGCACGCGCGTCGGCAGCGGAATGCGGTCGGCGAGGTCGTCGGCGGCGGCACCGAGGCCGCGCTCGACCAGCGCCGCCGGCAGCACGCCCTGCACCAGCTCGCGCAGCGCGGCGAGCGCCCCGTCCAGCTCCGCGCGCAGGACCTCCGCGTCGCTGCGCAGCGCGGCGTCGTCGCCGGCGCCGTGCGCGAGCGCGTCGGCGCGCATCGCCAGCAGCACCAGCCGGCCCTGCACGCCGTCGTGGAGGTCGCGCGCGATCCGCCGCCGCTCGTCGTCGGCCGCCGCCGCGATGCGGGCGCGCGAGCGGCGCAGCCCCTCGCGGCTGGCGATCAGCTCCGCCGTCAGCCGCTCGCGGTCGAGCGCCAGCGCGATCACGGCGGCCGCCTCGCGCACCGGCGCGGCGTCGGCGATCAGCGCGGCGTCGTAGACGATCGCCCCGACGCGGCGGCCGTCGGCGTCGACCGCGACGACGCCGCGGCCGCTGCGCGGGTCGGGCAGCACGGCCGGGCTGCCGTCCGGTCCGAGCCAGCGGTCGCGCTCGCCGGCCCACACGACCAGCTCGACCGACGGGTCCCCGAGCGCGTCCGCGAGCGCGTCGCGCAGCGTCGCGCGCCCGCCGCCGTCGGCGCCGATCCACGCGCTCAGCTCGCGCACGCCGGCGGTCGGCGCGAAGCCGCCGCGCAGGATCGCGCCGGCGAAGGCGGCCGGCGCGAGGCTCAGCAGCAGCACCTGCGCGGTGAACAGCGTCAGCTGGTCGCCGCCGAGCAGCGCTCGATCGAGATGACTGAGCAGCGGCACGAGCACGACCGCGACGATCCCGTAGAGCGCGAGCGGCAGCAGCACGCGCCGCTGCGCCGGGGTGGAGGCGCGCAGCCGCAGCGCGAGCAGCACGGCGGTCGCGAGCATCAGGCCGGCGCCGACGGCGTCCTGCACGGTCAGGCCGAGCTGCACGAGGTCGGGCCGCTCGGCGACGGTCAGCGGCTGGCCGGCGCCGTCGGGGCGGAAGAGATAGCTCGGCGCGTGCAGCAGCAGCGCGGTCGCGTAGAGGCCGGCGACGATCGCGCCGCTCGCGCGGCCGCGCAGGCGCCCGGACGGGAAGGCGTGCAGCAGGTGGGCGACGAGCGCGAGCGGCAGCAGCGCGACGACCAGCCCGACCGCCGCGAGCGCCGGGATCGGCGCGTTCGCGAGTCCGGCCACGATCCAGGCGAGCGCGCCGGCGATCATGATCGCGCCCATGCGGTTGCCGGGCCGTCGCAGCGCCGCGACGGCGCCGGCCGCGAACCAGCTCCAGGCGGCGACGGGGAAGAGGACCAGCTGCCACGGCGCCGCCGGCTGCGACAGCAGCAGCGCGGCCTCGACCGCTCCGAGCACGACGAAGGCCGCGCTCAGCAGCAGCAGCGCGGGGAGCTGGGGGCGGGGCGCGCGGCGGCGCGGGGCGCGCGAAGCGCGGGGCGCGGACGTGTCGCGGGAGGCGGGCGCCGCCGTCGTGTCTGCCGCGGCCGTCGCGCCTGACGCGGCCGGCGCGCTCGGCGCCGCGGGCTCGCCCGCCGCGGGGTGGGGACCTAGGTCCCCAGCGCGCGGGGATGCCGGTCCATTGCCCGGACGGTGCTTCGTTCGTACGCTGGAAGACCAGTTCATCGCGACGGCGAGCCGGTCGGTTCCTCACCGCGCCCGCGCGCGACGAGCCTACCCGCTGCTTGTCCGGAGTCGGCCTTCGTCACCGATTCCGAGAGCTTTCGGCGCCTGTGCGGACAGGCGTCGTAGCGGATCGTGCCACGACCAAGGAGGGGACGGCTGCGATGAGATCGATCAGACGTGCGCTCACGACTGCCGCGCTCGCGCTCGCCGGCGCGCTCGCGCTCGCGCCGCCGGCCGGCGCGCAGGCCGAGGTCACGCCGCGCGTCTGGGCGCTGTCGGTCGCGGCGGAGGCTGAGGCCCTGGTCGGGGAGCCGCTCGAGGCGCTCGCGACGGTGAGAGACCCCGACGCGTGCGCGGGGCTGAAGCGGGCGTGGGGGTGCTTGCACGGCGGCGCGAGCGCGGTCGCTGGCCGCGGCGCGGGCGACGGCGCCGCGCGCGAGCCGGGTGCGTCCGCCTGCCTCGCCGCGGGTGGGGTGCAGACCCGCTGCCAGGGCTGGGGCGACACCGGCGTCGAGTTCAAGCTCTACGGCCCCGACGATCCGACCTGCGCGCTCAGACCGCTCCTCCACAGATACGTCGCGCTGACGGCCGCAGGCGCCGGGAGCTACGCCTCCGGCCCGTTCGTGCCGGAGCAGGCCGGCACCTATCGCTGGACGGTCGCGATCGCCGACTCCGACAACACGGCGCCGCCGGTCGGCTGTGCCGACGCGGCGGTGGTGACGGTCGCTCAGGTTCCCTCGATGCCGCCTGAGCAGCCGCCCGCCGAGCCCGGGCCGCCGCCGGCCGTCGTGCCGGCGCCGGACCTCCCTCGGGGCGATCCGGGGGCGCCGCCCACAGCGGCGGCGCCCCCGGCCGCGCCGGTCGCCCCGGCCGCGCGAACGGCGATCGAGCGGCTCGCGCTCAGCGCGCGCTGCGCGCGCCCCGCGACGGGCGGTCGCGTCGCCGGCGCGGTCGAGCTGACGGCGGCCCACGCCGGTCCCGTGCAGGTGCGCGTCGAACGGGCGCTCGGCACGCGCGGGCGGGAGCGCTGCCCGGCGGCCGGCGGCAGAGGCCGCTTCGACGGCCGCTTTCGCACCGTCACGACGCTGCGGCGCGACCTCGGCGGTGGAGCGGCCGCCCGCGCCGCGTCCAGCGCGCCGCGCGCCGCCGCGACGAACGCGCGCGCCGCAGCGGGTGCGCGCCGGCTCACGCTCAACCTGCGGCTCGAGCCGGCGCTCTATCGCATCACCGTCCGCGCGGTCGGCGACGGCG
The DNA here is from genome assembly GCF_033542075.1 of Conexibacter stalactiti. Taxonomy (NCBI): domain Bacteria; kingdom Bacillati; phylum Actinomycetota; class Thermoleophilia; order Solirubrobacterales; family Conexibacteraceae; genus Conexibacter; species Conexibacter stalactiti. Next base: position 71,557 of record NZ_JAWSTH010000012.1, on the reverse strand, counting down.
GCAGGCTGTCCGCACCGAAACGGCGCTTCCTGCGCGTGCTGGTGGCGCGATGAGAAAGATGCTCACCACACCTCCGCGGCGCTCTGCGGCTGGCCCGCGCGCTGTCGCCGCGCTGGCGCTCGTCGCGCTGGCGCTCACCACCGCCGCGCCGGCACAGGCCGCGGTCCCCTTCACGACGACCTCCGTCGCGCTGCCCGGCTCCGGCTACGGCGCCGAGAGCGGGCTCGGCGTCGGTGACTTCGACGAGGACGGCAGGACCGACGTCGCCGTCGCGCTGCAGTCGGGCCATCTCTCGATCCTGCTGCGCGATCCGGGCAGCGGCAGCTACGCGCAGGCGCCCGGCAGCCCGCGCACGATCGGCGCCAGCGACGCCGGTCCGCTCAAGGTCGCCGACGTCGACCGCGACGGCCACCTCGACGTCGTCGCCTTCCAGGCGCGCAACGGCGGCTCGTCGGTCGCGGTCCTGCTCGGCGACGGCGACGGCGGCTTCGCGCCGACGACGACGGTGCCGATGCCCGGCGCCTGGGGCAGCATGGCGCTCGCCGAGGTCACCGGCGACGGCAAGCTCGACCTCGTCACGGTGCTGGAGACGGGGCTCGGTCCGCGGCTGATCGTGCTGCCCGGCGCCGGCGACGGAACGTTCGCGGCGCCGCTCAGCGCCGGCACGCCGGTCGACGGCGCCGTGCCCGCCGCACTCGCGGTCGCCGACTTCGACAGGGACGGCAAGCTCGACGCGGCGGTCGGGCACCTCTTCATCAGACCCGGGGTCGTCACGGTCCTGCGCGGCGACGGCGCGGGCGGCTTCACGAGAGTCGCGAGCAGTCCGTACGACATCGGCTCGGCGACGTTCGCGCTCACGGCCGGCGACGTCGACGGCGACGGCCGTCTCGACCTCGCCGCGCCGATCATCCCGAGCGGCGGTGACGCCAGACGCTCGACGGTCGGCCTGCTGCTCGGCAACGGCGACGGCAGCTTCCGCGTCACGCCGCAGGAGTCGTTCGTGAGCCCGGCCGCGACCAACGAGATGGCCGTGTTCGCGCTGCCGCTCGGCGACCTCGACGGCGACGGCCGCCTCGACGCCGCCCTTCCGGTCGGGGAGAACCACGGCGTCTGGCCGCTGTACGGCGACGGCGCCGGCCGGTTCCTGACGACCGCGGCCGCGCCGCTCGCAGCCGCTTCGAACCTCAACGCAGCGGCGATCGCCGACCTCGATGGCGACCAGCGGCTCGACCTGCTCGCGACGGGCATCGGCACGCCGCGGCTGTACGTGATGACGAACCAGAGCGAGCCCGCGATCGAGGCACCCGCCGCGCTCGACCTCGGCTCGCGTGAGGTCGGCGGCGCGTCCGCCAACGCGACCGTGCGGATCTCCAACCCCGGCGATCACGGCCTGCGGCTGAGCGGGCTGACGGTCGCCGGCACCGACGCCGGTGACTTCGCCGCCAGCGGCTGCCTCGACCGTCCGATCCCGGCCGGGCAGAGCTGCGACGTGACGGTGACGTTCGCTCCGCAGGCGGCCGGCGCGCGCGGCGCCGCGCTCCAGATCGCCTCCGACGCGCCCGGCGCCGCCGTCACGGCGGTCGCGCTGGCCGGGACCGCGACGAGCCCGGCTGGTGGCGGTGGCGACGGCAGAGGTGGCGGCACGGGCGGGGATGGTGGCGGCACTGGAGGCACCGGCGGTGGCGGTGGTGGCGGCGCGGGCGATGGCGGTGGCGGTGGCGGTGGCGGCGCAGGCGGTGGCACGGGCGGTGGCGGCGCAGGCGGGGGAGGCGGCGGCAGAGGCACGCCCCGTGCCGCGGCGCTGACGCTGTCGCTCAAGCCGGCGCGGCTCGCGCTCGCACCCGGCCGCAGAGCGCGGCTGACCGTGACGGTCCGCAACAGCGGCGGCCGCGCGGCCACGGGCGTGACGCTCTGCCCGCGTGCCAGCGCCCGCCAGCTCACGGCCGGTCGCTGCCTGCGGCTCGGCAGACTCGCGCCGGGCCGCAGCACGCGCCGCACGCTGACGATCGCGCTGGCGCGCGGCGCCCGTGCCGGTCGCGGCTACAGCGTCACGCTCGTCGCGAGAGCGATCGGCGCGCGCACGGTCCGCGCGCGCGTCGCCGTCAGAGCCGCCCGTCGCTCCGGCTGACGCGCGGCGTGCGCGGCGCCGCCAACACCCCGAGTAGAGTGTGCGCTGTATTCAGCAGACAGTGAGCATTCACAGCCCGGGACGGTTGCGATGAGCAGATCGCTGGCGGCTTCGGTCGCGCGGCAGCTGGAGGACGAGATCGTCGCGCGCGACTGGCCGGTCGGGGAGGTGCTGGGCTCCGAGCGCGAGCTGATCGAGCGGATGGGCGTCTCGCGCGCGGTGCTGCGCGAGGCGGTGCGGATCGTCGAGCATCACGGGATCGCGCGGATGCGGCGCGGGCCGGGCGGCGGCCTGGTGGTGAGCGCGCCGGAGTTCGACGCCGTCGCGCAGTCGATCGCGCTCTATCTGCGCCACGCCGGCGCGACGCGGCGCCAGCTGTTCGAGCTGCGCGTGACGCTCGAGCTGGCGGCGATCGCGGCCGCCGCCGCGCGGGTCGACGAGACGGCCGTCGCGCGCCTGCGCGCCTGCGTCGCGAGCGAGCGGCGGCGCGGCTACGGCGAGACGCTCGCGACCGCGCCGCACGACCTCCACCTGCTGATCGCCGAGCTGTCCGGCAATCCCGCGATGCGGCTGTTCGCGCGCGTGCTCGCCGACCTCACCGCCGACCGCGGCGACGCCGCCGTCCCGCCGCGCGAGGCGGTCGCGCACGGCGCCGCCCACCGCGGGATCGTCGAGGCGCTCGTCGCCGGCGACGGCGCGCTCGCGCAGCTGCGGATGCGGCGTCACCTGGAAGCGGTCGCGCCGGTCTTCGCCGACGCGCACGGCCCGTGGTCCCCGCAGCGTCCGGCGCTTTAGGTCATCTCCGCCCGATACCGCTCCAGCAGCCACTGGTTGACGCCGACGAGCACCCGCTCGCGGCTGGCGATCGGCCCGCGCGGGGCGAAGCGCGAGCCGAGCCCGCGCTGCACGCGCTCGAAGGCGTAGTCGTCCTGCGCGACGAATGCGCGCGCCGCGAGCGACTCCTCGCGGTGGCGCTCGGCGAAGTCGGGCCGTGCCAGCGTCTGCCGCGGGTAGAGACGGTGGCGCTTGACGCGCATCAAGGTCGGCCCGGTCGGCACGTAGCCGAGCGCGATCACGCTGTCGGGCATCAGCACGAGCAGCACGCCCGGGGCGATCGTGATCGTGTGGGTGATCCAGCGCTGCTGCTCGCTCAGCGTCGGGATCGCGGGGAAGATCGCTCTGCCGAGGTGGTTGAGCGTGACGTCGATGTCGCGGTTGCGCAGCGTGAAGTGGAAGACGCCGTGCTCGGGCTCCATCACGCCGAAGTCGATCGAGTTGCAGTCGGTCTGCGTCATCAGCGGCGTGTCGCCGTGCAGCTTGTCGCAGTGGTAGCACTCGTTCTGACCTTCCGCGTAGACCTTCCAGTTCCACGCGTAGTCGTGCTCGAAGCGGTAGTCGGGGTCGGCGAGGAACTCGCCGCGCAGCTCCTCCAACCGGTACGGCGCGACGATCGGCTCCAGCGGCGCCAGGCGCGGCGCCAGCGGCGGCGCGTCGGCGTCGAGGTTGACGAACACGAACCCGTGCCACAGCTCGGTCCGCACCTGCGGCAGCGCGATCCCCTGACGCGTCAGCTCGGCGGCCTGCGGCGCGCCGAGCAGCCTGCCCGAGCGACCGTACGCCCAGCTGTGGTAGGGGCAGACGAAGGCGTGCTCGCAGCGCCCCGACCCTCGGCGACGAGCATCCCGCGGTGCCGGCAGACGGCCGACATCGCGGTCACCTCGCCGTCGTCGCCGCGCACGACCAGCAGCGGCTCGCCGGCGACCTCGATCGAGAAGTAGTCGCCCGGCGAGGGGATCTCCTCCAGCCGCCCGGCCAGCACCCACTCGCGCCGCCAGATGGCCTCCTGCTCGAAGGCGTGGAACGCGGGCGAGCTGTACGCCTCCGGCGGGAAGAAGAGCGGCTGGAGCGGGTCGGCGAGCGACAGCTCCAGCTCGTGCAGCGGAATCGGACTGGCGGCCATGGGCGGGCTCCTGCGGGTCGACTGCCGGGCCGCGCATCCAAGCCGCTCGCCGCGCCGCCCGCAATCGAACGTCGATCTCAGGGCACTCAATCAAGCGCCGCCGTCGCGGATGCCGCGCGGACGGCCGAGAAGCGCGTCAGCAATTCGCGCGGCCGGGCGCAGCCGCCCGCGCGGCCACCGGCTCATCGGCCCGCCAGAGCCGCCGCCGCGCCAGTGGGCGCTCCGAACGTCCCGCTTCGCTATCTTGGCGCGCGGCCGCTCGCACTGGGCGTGTGGCACGACAAGGGGCGGCTGCATGAAGAGTTGGATCGCGACGGTGAGCGTGACGCTGGCGAACCTGATCGCGTTTGCCGTGGTCGGAACCGCCGCGGCCGTTGCGGCCGCAGCGACGCCGGGCTTTCCCGCCGACGGCTCGGTGCCGTCCGGCGTCGTGTCGGCGGCCTCCGCCGATGGGTCGACAGTCGTCGTCGGCGATCCCGAGACCGGCAGACTGCTGGTCTACGTCCGTCCCGCTGGCGGTTGGGGCGGGACGCCGGCGGCGCCGGCGGTGGTGCAGGCGACCAACGCGAGAAGCGGCGAGCTGATCGGTGTCCGCGTTGCGATCACCGACAATGGCGACCGGATCGCGGCGACCACGTCGTACTACATGGGCGCGGCGATGGTCTTCGAACGTCCGGCCGGCGGTTGGGCGACCGGCAGCTACACCGGCTGGCGGGTGGCCGACATCGGCTATGGGGACTTCGCGCTGTCGGGCGACGGGTCGACGCTCGCGGTCGGCAGCGCGGGACGCGATCGGATCCTCGTCTACAACCGGGACCGCGACTTCAACTACTTCCGCTCGGGGACCTACATAGACGGGATGCCGACGGCGGAGGTCGCGCTCTCGCGCAACGGCGGTCTGCTGGTGACAAGTCACACGCCCGATGATCCGACCCACAGCGAGCTCGGCGACAGCGACGTGATGATGGTGCCGCGGCCCGCGATCGGGTGGAGCTACCAGAGCCAGCCGTACCGCTACCAGCTGATGCAGCTCGGCGATCCCCTTCCGGGCTTCGGCAGCGACGTCGCGATCTCGGGCGACGGCAGAACGGTCGTCGTGGGCGCTGACGGCGGCGTCGCCAGGAGCGCGCTGGCGATCTACCGCTTCGACGACTGGACGTCGACCCGCCCCTCGCCGACTGCCATCCTGACGGCCGGCTCGCCGGTCGAGCGCCTCGGTGAACAGGTCGCCGCCTCACCGGACGGCGGCACGATCGCGGCGACGGGCGCAAGCGTCGCGGGCGGCGGCCCCGTCGCCGCGATCTTCCTGCGACCCGACCCGTGGTGGATGACGATCGGCGAGGCGGCGGCGGTCGTCCCCGCAGCGGACGACGTCGGGGACGGATGGCGGATCCACGTCGCCGGTGGAGGGCGTGACCTGTTCGCGGGAGGCACGACCGCGCTCGTGCATCACCGCGGCGACGTGCTCGGCCCGCGGACGACCGTGACGACCGTGCCGGGAGCGCCGGGCGGACGCGATGGCTGGCATGTCGATCCGGTCTCCTTCTCGGTCGTGGCCGACGACGGGTCGACGGGCGCGGGCGTCGCCGAGATGCGCTGCGCGCTCGATCCCGCGACGGCGCCCACGTCGTTCGCGGACTTGCCGGCCGGGCCGTGCCCGGGCAATGCGCTCGCCACCGCGACCGGCGCGCACCGGGTCTACGCCGCCGCCGCGGACTCCTTCGGCAATGTCGGCGAGGTCGAGGCGATCGACTTCCTGCTCGACGCGGTGCCGCCGAGAGTGTCGCTGCCGGCCGCGATCACGGTCGACGCGCCCACCCACAGCGGCACGAACGTGCAGTACAGCTTCGGCTCCTCCGACGACTACGCGACGGTGGTTCCCGTCATCTGCGCGCCGGCGCCCGGAGCGTTCTTCCCGGTCGGCACCTCGACCGTTCGCTGCAACGCGATCGACCAGGCCGGCAACGTGACCGAGGGGACGTTCGATGTGACCGTCCGGGCCGGGTCCGCGAGAGAGGATCCGCCGGGCGAGGACCCGCCGAGAACGGATCCGCCCGGGCAGGATCCGCCGAGATCCGTTCCGCCCGGCGACGTCCCGTCGAGATCCGTTCCGCCTGGCGGCACCTCGCAGAGAACCGCCCCGCCCGGCGACGACGCGCAGAGAGGCGGCCGGCCCGGTGACGAGGACGGTTCCCCGTCGGCGGGCCTGCTGCGCCTGTCCGCGCTCGCGGTGCGCAACCGGACGCTGACGGTGCACGTGTCGGCAGCCGCGAGACTGCGGGTCGAGCTGGCGCGCTGCGGTGCCGCGAGACGCGGCCGCGTCGTCTGCAGAACCGTCGTGAGAGCGTCGGCGGAGGCGCGCCGCGCGGGCACCGTGCGGCTCGGTCTGCCGGCACGGCTGGCGGCGGGCCGCTACCGCGTGACGGTCCGGGCGAGCGCCAAGGGCGCGAGCGCGAAGCCGCTCGTCAAGAGCGTCGGGGTCGGGCGCCCTTAGGCGCTCGACCTGCGCACGGTCCACGCCGCGAGCGTCGTGTGCGACGCTCGCGGCCCGTTCGCTCAGCGCTCGATCAGGACGCTCGCCGACGCCTGCGCGCGCTGCTGGTCGGCGCTCAGCGTCACGCGCACGCGCACTCTGCGCACGTCGTCACCCGGCCGGGCGGCGAGGCGCGTCGTCGTCGCGCGGTCAGCCCGCACGGTGACGGTCTTGCGCGTGAGCGTGCGGTTGCCGGCGGTCAGCTCGACGCGGGCCTGGCCGTCGCGGGTCGCCACCAGCGTCAGCGGCAGGCCGGCGCGCAGCTCGGCCGCCCGCGCGCGCGGCGGCGCGGCGACGCCCGTGACGAGCTTCGGCGCGAGCGCCTGGCCGGGCCGCTCGACGATTCTCTCCGGCCCGGGAACGGTGGTCGTCGCGCCGGGGACGGTGGTCGTCGGCCCGGTCACGGTGACGGTCGGGCCGGGAACGGTCGTCGTCTGGGTGACGGTCACGGTGTCGGGCTGCTCGAGCTTCGACGGCGTCCGCTGGAAGGAGACCAGCGGGAAGAGGTCGGTCAGGTCGTGCGCGCCGGAGACGTTGGCCGCCTGGGGGCCGACCGCCATCACCGGGATCGCCGAGCCGGTGTGCTGCTGGGTCTTCGCCTTCTCGGGCAGGACGACGCCGCCGGCCGTGCCGTAGGTGAGCATCATCGGCGTGCCGTCGCGGGTCTCGATGATCTGGCTGTAGCCGGGCGGGCCGGAGGTGGTGTCGTTGGTCGGGCTGACGATCAGGCCGGCGTGAGCGTGGTCGGCCGCGACGACGACGAGCGTGTCGGGGTGCGCCTGCTGATATCTGAGCGCGACGCCGATCGCCTCGTCGAACGCGATCAGCTCGCCGATCTGGCCGCAGCCGGCCGCGGTGTGCGCCTGCTTGTCGATCGAGGCGCCCTCGACCTGGAGGAAGAAGCCGTTGGGGCTCTCCAGCAGGTCGATCGCCTTCTGCGTCATCTCCGACAGCTGCGGCATGTGCGGTTCGAGCGTTCTGCCGTGCGTCTCGTCGCATCTGATCGTCTGGATCTCGCCGAGCCGCTTGGCGCGATCGTCGTTGTACTGCTGCTCGAAGATGCCGTCGTCGAAGACGCCGAGGACGGGGCCGCCGGCCAGCGACGTGATCGCGGCCAGCTCGTCCTTGTTCGCGACGCGCCGGAAGCCTCTCTCGGCGGCGTAGTCGAAGACGGTTCTGGTCGAGTTGTCGAGCGTCTGTCTGAAGTCCTTGCCGCCGCCGCCGAGCAGGACGTCCATGCGCAGGTCGATCTGCTGCTCGGCGATCGAGCCGAGCCCGCCGGCCGCCTTCGTCTCGGTCGGGCAGAGCGTGCGGGTCGACTCGGGGCCCTTGCAGTCGCGCTCGCTGATGTGCGCCGACATCGCGGCGGGCGTCGCGTCGGTGACCTCCGAGGTGGTGACGTTGCCGGTGCGCTTGCCGAGTCTCTTGGCGATCTCGAGCGCCGTGTCGTAGCCGACGTTGGTGCCGGCGACGGCGGGGTCGTCGGTCGGCGCCTGCGAGATGCGGCTCGCGAGCGTCTTCTTGCCCGTCGCCCACTGGCTGCCGCCACCGGCGGAGTCGGTCACGAAGTTCGGCCGCGTGGCGGCGGCGTCGTTGACCGCGTAGGTCGTCGCGACGCCGCGGAAGGGGATCGTGTCCATGTGCAGCCGCGCGGTCGTCGCACCGATGTAGTTGCGCGCCGCGGTGATCTCCGACTCGCCCATGCCGTCGCCGATCAGCAGGATCACGTTCTTGGGCGTGCTCGGGTCGATCGCCGAGGCGACCGCGGCCGAGCGGTCCTCTCTGCCGTCGAACGTGAGCGCGGTCGCGGTTGCGCCGCCGGCGAGCGCGACGGCGGCGGCGAGCGCCAGGGCACGGGTGGGTCGATTCATCAAAATCCAGTGGTGAGGTGTCTGTAGAAGCCGGACGACGTTATGCGTCGACGTGTGGCCAGCCGTCACTGAGTCGTGTCGTGGGCGTGACTTTTGTGTGACGAGTGAATTAGGACGCCGAACGGCCGGGCTGAGGCCGCGTCAGCCACCACAGCAGCAGGGCGGCGGTGGTCAGCGCGGCGCCCTGGAGGCAGACGCCGGTCCAGCCCGCGGCGGCATAGACGGTGGTGGCGGCGAGCGCGCCGGCGGCGCTGCCGAGCGAGTAGAAGACCATGTACGCGGCGGTGACGCGGCTGCGTGCGGCGCCGGCCGCGGCGAGCAGCAGCGTCTGGTTGGAGACGTGGATCGCCTGCACGGCGAGGTCGAGCAGCACGACGCCGAGCGCCAGCGCCAGCAGCGAGCGGTCCAGCAGGGCGATCAGCGGCCACGACAGCAGCAGCAGCGCGAGCGCCGCGCCGGTCGTCGCCTCGCCGTGCCCGCGGTCGGCGAGCCGGCCGGCGCGCGCTGCCGCCAGCGCCCCGGCGGCGCCGGCCAGTCCGAACAGCCCGATGGCGGCGTGCGAGAGGTCGTGCGGCGGGGCGCTGAGCGGCAGTACGAGCGCGCTCCAGAGCGTGCTGAAGGCGGCGAAGGTCAGCAGCGCGAGGGCGCCCCGGACGCGCAGCAGCGGCATCCGCGCGACGAGCGTCACGGTCGAGGCGACGAGTGGGAGGTAGGCGCGGCCCGCCGGGCGCGCTCGACCGTCCGGCTGCTCGCGCGCCCGCTCCTCCGGCTGCTCGCGCGGCAGCCGGCGCGCCAGGACGGTCGCGAGCACCAGCGTCGCCGCCGCCGACGCGAGGTAGACGGCGCGCCAGCCGGCCAGTTCCGCGACCGCGCCCGCGACCGCGCGCGACAGCAGGATCCCGCTGATGATGCCGCTCGTGACGAGGCCGACGGCGCGGCCGCGGTCACGCTCGCCGGCAAGCGCCGCGGCGTACGCGACGAGCACCTGCGCGACGACCGACGACGCTCCGACGAGCGCCATCGCTCCCAGCAGCAGCGGCGCGGATCTCGCGGTCGCGACGAGCAGCAGCGCACTGGCGCCGGCGAGCAGCTGGAGCGGGACCAGCCGGCGCCGGCGCAGCAGGTCGCCGAGCGGCACGATCAGCAGGAGCCCGAGCGTCAGCCCGACCTGCGTCGCCGTGACGACGGCGCCGGCTGCGCCCGGGGAGAGCGAGAAGGCGGCGGCGATCGCGTCGAGCAGCGGCTGGGCGGCGTAGGCGTTGCCGACGGCCAGCCCCGCAGCGACGGCGAAGAGGAGCGCGAGCGAGCGGGGAAGGGGTGATGCGCTCAGTGGCACGGCGCTTGAGAACGATCGTTCTTTCATGGCTCGTTAGACTAGAGAACGATGGTTCTCTCTGACTCTGAAGCACGCGAGCTGGTGCTCGACGCGGCATCGCGGCTGTTCTACGAGCGCGGCGTCCAGGCCGTGGGAATGGACGCGCTGCGCGAAGCGGCAGGCGTCTCGCTGAAGCGGATCTATGGGCTGTACCCGTCGAAGGAGGCGCTCGTCGAGGCGGCGCTGATCGCGCGCGAGCAAGGGGTCCTTGCCGAGTTGTCGTCCCGCTCGGGCGCCGCCGCCGCGCCGGCGCAGCAGATCCTCGCGCTGTTCGATCTGCTGGGGGAGTGGTTCGTCGCGCCCGGCTACCGCGGCTGTGCCTATCTCAACGCCTTCGGCGAACTGGGCGAGTCCGCACCGCGCGTCGCCGGCGTCGTGCGACGGCACAAGCGCGCGTGGCGGGACCTGCTCGCGGAGCGGGTCGCCGAAGCCGGTGGGTCGCCGCGCCTCGCCGACCAGCTCGCGCTGTTGATCAACGGCGCGATGACGAGCGCCGCGCTCGGCGATCCGCGCGCGGTGGCCGCCGATGCGCGCGCTGTGGCGGAGGTGCTCCTGCAGCAGGGGATTTCCGGTCCGTAGCGCTCTGCGGGCCGATGCGCATATTTCCCATAAAGGCGATCGGTTTGATATAGATTCGAGAGGATCGGTGCGGACGCTGGGGCTCTGCGCCGATTCGCGCATCCGCGTTCCTCTATCCGTGCCAGGAGAAATCGATTGAGACCGACCAGGTCCATCCGCGCCGTCGGCGCCCTCGCCGTCCTCGCGCTCGCGCTGCCGACGAGCGCATCCGCCGTTCCGAGCGTCACGTCCGCCGTCGTCAAGACCGGGAACCCCGGGGTCACGTTTCTGACGGATCCCGCGGGCGCCGCGCTCACCAACACGCAGACGCGCTACGGGCTCTCGCTCGACGGCTACGCGCTCGGGTTCGCCGAGAACAACGGCGCCATCGGCGATGGCGTGCTCGACTACTCGGCGCTGCCGAGCGAGTACCGCGCGCCGATGACGGCGGAGCAGAAGCTCGCCTACCCGGCGGCGCAGACGGACCTGCAGGCCCACGCGACCTGCGCGGGCGTGCCGGCGCTGAGCGACAGCGCGACGATCCTCGCGTGGCAGACGAACGCGGCGAACGATCCGTCCTACGCCTACGTGCCGTGGCAGAAGGCCGCGGCGGGGCTCGGCGACGACCCGGCGAGATGGATCGCGGTCGTGAGAAGAGCGGTCAGAGTCGACCTCGCGACGGTGACGGACTTCAGAGCGGCCTGCGAGGGGATCGCAGGCAGATACTACGCAGCGGACACGTCGTCCCCGGTCGCGAACGCGCTGGTCGCCGGCGCGGTCGCGCCGTTGGAGGCGCAGATCGCGACGCTGAAGACGTCGGAGGCGACGCTGAAGAGATCGGAGGCGTCGCTGAGAAGAGAGAAGGAGACCTCCGACAGAGCGCTCGCCGCCGCCAGAGCCGCGCTGGCCGTCGCCAGAGAGACGCAGAGAGCCGCGGATGTCGCCTACCAGGCGTTCTTCACACGCCCGATCCAGCTGACGCTCGCCGCCCGGCGCTTCGCGCCGCCCAACGGCGTCGCGCTGATCACAGGGGCGCCAACCGACCCGGTCGCGATCACGGTCGAGGTGACGAGAAGACAGCGCAGAGCGCTCGGCCTGTCATCGCAGGTGCTGGTCGAGGCGAACGGGGAGATCGGCCCCGAGGGCGCGCTGCTGGTGCGGCTCACACCTGACAGAGCGACCGCCAGACAGCTCAAGAGAGCGCTCGCGAGAGGCAGAGGCATCGCGGTCAGAGTCCTCGCCGAATCAGGCGCCCACAGCGCCTCGGCGAGAGCGACGCTGACGCGCTGAGCGCAGGCCGCAGACGACGGAGCCCCCGCACCCGGCGGGGGCTCCACCGTTCGGCGCTGATCGTGACCGCGCGCCCCCACCGTGGACCTGAGTCCATGTCATCGCACCCTGCCCTCGTCTACTGTCAGGAGCCAGGCAACGGGTGGCACGGAGGCAGGCGCGATGAGGTTCGACAGCTGGAACTTGGCAGCAGCCGCGGGCGCGCTCGCGACCCTCTTCGTCGCCACGGCCCCCGCGACGGTCGCCGCGGCGCCGAGAAGCGCGTCGCCCGTCATCTCGCCGAAGCCGGGGCAGGTCGTCACCGCCCACAGAGTGAAGCTCGTCGTGCGCGCCGGACACGAGCACGGCGACCTGCGCGTCACGCTCAACGGCCGCCAGATCGGCAGGGACTTCCCGCTCGCCAGACGCGGCCGGCGGACGCTGTGGATCGCCAACAGTCACGGGCTGCGCCATGGCAGAAACGTGCTGAGGGTGCGCGCCCGCAGGGGCTACGAGACGCGCACCGCGACCGTCCGCTTCACGGTCACGCGCAGCGCGCCGCTGGTCGGCGCCGGCCGCGACCGCTCCGTCACCGCCGGCACGCCCGCGCACCTCGGCGGCCACCTCCACCAGCCGCCCGGCAGCAGACGCAAGCGGGCGCTCGACGTGCGCTGGACGGTCGTCGGCAAGCCGCGCGGCAGCCGCGTCAGAGCGGTCGCCGCGGCCGCGACGCTGAGACCGCTGCTGAAGCCCGACAGAGTCGGCACCTACACGCTGCGGATGACGGCCGGCAGCGGCGCGAGCGCGATCTCCGACACGGTCGAGTACAGCGCGATCCCGGCCGACCCGCTCGTCCCGGTCGACACGCAGCTGCCACCGTCGAGTTCCTCGACCGGCGCCGCCCAGCCCGGCCTCAGCGTCGGCGGCAGCGAGTACCGGATGGCGTACCTCGGGTTCGTGAACGGCCAGGGCGCCTACTTCAGCGACAGCTTCGCCGCGATGTGGCAGGTCGCCGCGTTCGATCGCAAGACGCTGACGCCGCTCTACAACCGCACCTACGGGTACTGCCTCGCGGGCAACGCGTGGAGATACTGCCGCTCGCCCGACGCCCCCGGCAGCACGTACGAGCCGATGTTCGTCGACCCGAACGACGAGATCATGCGCCAGGCGCCGGGCAACGGCGAGCCGGGCGCGCTCGTGATCGCCCGCACGCTCGGGCGCCCCGGTGCTGACACGACCCCCGCCAGCTACGACGCGCTGCTCGGCCGAACGGGCTTCTTCGGCCGCCCCAGCGGCGGCGGCGACCGGCCGCCGATCGTCGGCCCGACCTCGTACATCGGCGTGCCGGGCATGACGTCGGGCGAGGCCGACATCGCCGGCCGCTTCGACGGCAGCATGAGCGGCTTCCTGATCCACGACCAGCACTTCCAGTTCCACTTCATCCCGGGCGCGCGGCCGACCTTCGACACGCGCGTCACCAGCTGCACTGACAGCACGTGCACGATCGGGCACAGATTCGGCGACAGAGCGGCGAGCGAGACGGTCCCGCGCGACCGCGGCGGCTACTTCGTCACCGCCTGGGACCCCGTCACGCTCGCGTTCCGCAACCAGACCTTCGCCACGATCGACGGCGGCGGCCCGGCGACGCTCGCGGCGACGAAGAGCCTCGCCGACTTCCTCGACAGCGCGAGAGCGAACGGCAGCATCATCGCGCTCTCGACGCTGCGCGGCGCCGGGATGACGCCGAGAGCGCTGCTGCCCGGCGACGACGCCGAGAAGCCGTTCGCGCGCATCGTCGACACGGTCGCCGCGATCGGCGGCACCCGCCACGGCTTCCTCACCAGCGCGACGAGCACGAGAGCGGAGTACACCGTCGTCGGCTGGCCCGGCGCCGGCGAGGCCAAGAGCCATGACGCCGCCGGCAGAGCTGAGGAGGCGCGGCTGCGCGGCGCGCTCGTGCCCGACCGCGCCTCGCAGCTGCGCCCGACGAACGTCAGCAGCGTCGGACCGCCGGCCGAGCGGATCAACCAGATGATGGTGCGGCCGACGAGCACCGCGTGGAGATACCCCGACGCGAGCAGCGGCCCGGGCGCGGCGATCCAGTGCATCGGCGCCGCGCTCGCCCAGGGGACCAACATCCGCGCGATCTACTCGGACCTGACGACCGAGGCGGCCGCGACGTCGCTGCAGAACGACGTCAGAAACCTCGACCTCGACGACCTCGAGCCGGTCGACGGGACCAGCCTCGCCTGCGCGCCGGCGGCGGCCGACTTCGCCGCCGCGCAGAAGCAGCTCGTGAGAGAGCTGGGCTGGGTCGCGCACGTGCGCGGCTACCTGACCGCGCTCTCGACGCCGGAGTCCGCGCAGGGCGGCGCGATCTGGGGCCAGGCGCTCACGCTCGGCAACGAGCTGGACGGCGAGCTGGCCGCGACCGACGCGAACTCGCCGTTCGTCGTCGACGCGCTCGGCTTCGTCGCCTCGATGATCGACCTGCTGGTGCCGGGCGCCGGCCGACTGGTCGAGGACGGCGTCGAGGAGGGCGTCCTGGAGGGCGAGAAGCTGGCCGAGAACGTCACCGGTGCGCTCTCGACCACCTCGGCGCTCTTCTGGCTCGCCAGCACCGGCGTCCAGCGCGCCGCCGACGGCGGTCCCTCGCTCGACGAGACGGTCGCGGCGACCGACCTCGCCAACCACCTCATGATGAAGGCGCAGGCGGCGACGGCGGCATTCACGCCGATCGGCGACGTGATCGTCAGCGACCCGCAGAAGCTGGAGGAGGTCGGGCGCTGGGCGAGATGCCGCGCCGGCGTGCCCGGCGGCTGCAAGGCGGGCTTCGAGGAGTACGCGGCGACGCCCGCGGAGATCGACAGACTGACCGACGCGTCGCTGCGCGCGATGGGCCGCACGATCTACGGCAAGCTCGTGACGCGCGCCTATCCCTCCTGGAACCTCGGCACGACGGTCGATCCGGACAACCCGCCGCTGTTCTTCTCCTGCGCCGCCGGCAGACCGTTCGACGGCGCTCCGAGAAGCTCGTACGCGGCTGGCTTCGACGCGATCGAGAACGGCCAGCGGCGCTGGCGCGTCTTCCTGATGCTCCACGGCGGCTGGACGCACCCGTCGCAGAAGGTCGTCGACCGCATGTTCACGCCGACCGGCGACACGTGGGACGTCGCCGGCCTCGGCATGGACCCGTTCGCGACGCTGCGCGACACGCCCGAGGTCTTCGACCACAGCGGATCGATCGACAGCTGCGGCTTCGCGGAGTAGCCGGGCGCTACTGCGCTGCGTAGTGCTTGCGCGTGTCGCGGAACAGCGAGCTGAGGATGCGGCGGTTGATCGGCGTCGCGAGGCGGGCGAGCGGCTGGGGCTCGAAGGCGATCGTCCAGGTCAGGCGCGATGAGGTCTCGGTGGCCGGCTCGAGCAGGTAGTCCTCGGCGAAGCGGCGGAACAGTGGGCCGCTGCTGCGCACGGCGTAGAACGACTTGCGCCGCCCCTCCTCCCAGCGGAAGAAGTGCTCGTCGAGCACGTTGGCTCCGCGCAGCGAGGTGACGGTGCGGGTCGTGCCGACGCCGAACGGGCGCGGCGAGGTCCAGCGGATCCCGTCGATGACCGAGCACCACGCGAGCGGGTTGTCGGCGATCAGCTCGGCCCACGCCTCCTCGGCTGATCGCGGAATCTCGAACGAGGCTCTGAGGACGACCGGCGCGCGGTCGAAGAAGCTCTCGTCGACCGGCTGGCAGGCGAACCAAGGGCGGCGCATGCGCGCGAGCATAGCCCCGTGCCGCGCAGGCCCGCGCCGTTTCTCCGACCACGTGAGTTGACAGGCCCCTGTCAACTCGCCGATACTCGGCGACGGTGGAGCACGATGCCCGGGGCCGGGCCTTTTCGGAGTTGCTCGTCGAGGTGTTCCGGCTGAATGGCCTGCTCATCGCGGCGGGGGACGAGCTGGTGCGCCCGGTGGGGCTGACGAGCGCGCGGTGGCAGGTGCTGGGGGTGGTCGATCACGGTCCCAGAGGGGTGTCCGAGATAGCGCGAACGATGGGGCTCGCGCGGCAGAGCGTGCGCGAGACGGCCGAGGCGCTCGCGAGGGATGGCCTGGTCGTGTTCCAGGCCAACCCCCGTCACCGCCGGGCGAAGCTGGTCGCGATCACCGAGGCGGGGCGCGCGGCGCTCGCGTACGCGGAAGAGCAGCAGGTGCAGTGGGCGAACCGCACGGCTGCCGCGTCGACGCTGCGGTCGCTGCAAGGCGCCGTCGCGACGCTCCGCGGGCTCAGCGGCCGTCTCGACGATCTTGGCGGCGAGGCCGACGGGGACGCGGCCGGCTCCGCGGCGCGAGCGCCAGCGCCATGATCGTCCCCGCGCGTTCCCGGCCGCTGCCCGCGCCGCTACATCAGCAGCGCGAGCGGAGCCTCGAGCAGCGCGCGGATGCGGGCGAGGAACTGCGCGGCGTCGGCTCCGTTGAGGATCCGGTGATCGCTGCAGAGCGTCAGCCGCATGCGCTTCCCCGCGACCACGGCGCCGTCGGCGACGACGGGCTCCTCGCGCAGCGCGCCGACCGCGAGGATCGCGGCCTGGCCGCCGTTCACGATCGCGGTGAAGTCGGTGGCGCCGAACATGCCGAGGTTGGAGATCGTGAAGGTGCCGCCGGACAGCTCCGGCGGCGTGATCTCGCCGGCGCGGACGCGGCCCGCGAGCGCGCGCGCGTCCAGCGCGATCTGTCCGAGCGGCTTGCGGTCGGCGTCGAACACGGTCGGGACGATCAGCGCGTCCGCGGCCGCGACGGCGATGCCGACGTTGACGCGCCCGTACAGCTCGAAGGTGCCGCCTCTGTAGGAGCCGTTCGCGCGCGGATGCTCGCGCAGCGCGATCGCGCTGGCCTTCACGACCATGTCGTTGAACGACGGAGCCGGCGCCGCCTCGGTCGACAGCGCCTTCAGCTGCGCGCGCAGCGCGACGGCGGCCGCCATGTCGACGTCGGTCGAGACGGCGAAGTCGGGGACGGTCGCCTTCGCGTCCGCCATCCGCCGCGCGACCGTCTGCTGCAACCGCGACAGCTCGACGGTCGTGACCTCGCCCTTGCCGCTGGCGTTGTCGCCGGGCGCGGCCGCGGCGGTGGCGGGCGAGGCCGCCACGGCGGGTGCGGGAGCGGGAGCGGCGTTCGGGCCATGTCGCTCGACGTCGCCCTTGACGATTCGCCCGCCCGGGCCGCTGCCGCTCACGCGCGCGAGGTCGATGCCGAGCTCTTGCGCGATCCGTCGCGCGACCGGCGACGCCTTGATGCGCCCGCCGGCCGGCGCCGGCGCGGCGGTGCTGGCAACCACCTCGCCGATGTAGGCGATCAGCTCGCCGATCGGGCGGGTCTCGCCGTCGGGCACGACGATCGTCAGCGCTCCTGCCGCCTCGGCCTCATGCGTCATGTTCGCCTTGTCGGTCTCGATCTCGACCAGCTCCTCGCCCTTCGCGACCTCGTCGCCGTCGGCCTTCAGCCATCTGATGATCGTGCCCTCCTCCATCGAGTCGGACAGGCGGGGCATGACGATCTCGGGCATGCGGCGGACCTCTTCATTGCGGTGACGGAATCGCAACATATTGACATGGTGTGCAAATGGCGATAGGTTCGCCACCGTGTTGCGGGGCTCGACGCACCCGCAGCGCGATCGGTCCCCTGAACGAGGAGAGACGGTGTTCATCCGTTCAACGATCGCTGCCATCGGCGCGGTCGCAACGCTGTTCGCGGCTGGTTGTGGGGGCACCGCCGCGGACTCGGGCAGCAGCACCTCGGGGGACTCCGGCGAGCCGTTCGCCGCCAGACGCACGGCGGGCATCAGAGGCGACCTGCCGCCGGCGCAGCGCAGACTGTGGCGCTATGACGCGCAGGCCGGGAGATACGACGTCGTGCCCGGCGACGCGTCGTCGTTCGAGCCGCGGCTGACGAGACCCGACGGTCCCTTCACGCTGGCCTACATGGATCCGTGGGCGACGAACCCGTTCTCGATCCCGATCCGCGAGGGCGTCGAGCGCTACGCGCAGCAACTCGGGCTCAGACTGCTCTACTGCGACACCGCCTTCAAGGCCGACAGAGCGGTCGAGTGCGCCGAGCTGCTGTCGCGCCAGCAACCGGACTTCGCGATCGCGGGCAACTGGCAGTCCGGTGCGTCGGACGCCGTGATGCGGATCTTCGACGAGGCGCGCATCCCGACCGCGTCGATCGACGTCTGGCAGCCGAACTCGATCTTCTTCGGCGCCGACAACTACACCTCCGGGCAGATCGGCGGCAGAGCCGCCGGTGAGTACGCCAGAGAGCAGTGGAACTGCGACGACGTCTGGGTCTTCCTCGGCGAGAACAAGGAGGAGGGCGAGGCGGCCGACCAGCGCATCGCCGGCTTCGCCGACGGCGTGCAGGAGGTCTGCGGCACGCTGCCGTCGGACCGCATCCAGCGCCAGCGGATGTCGGCGGCGACCGGCGACCAGGCGCTGACCGTCACGACCGACTGGCTGACCGCGAACCCGCAGGCCAAGCACGTGCTCGGCGCCTCGCTCGACGACGAGCGCGCGAGTGGCATCGCGAAGGCGTTCGCGCAGAGCGGCCGCGACGCGCAGGCCGTCGGCATGACCTGCGACAAGGTCGGCGTCGAGGTCGCCAAGCAGGCGCCGCCGGAGGAGAACCACTCGCTCGGCTGCGTCGCGTTCTTCCCCGAGCGCTACGCCGAGTACCTCGTCGCGATCGCGCTCGACGCCGCTGCCGGCAGAGACGTGCCCGAAGAGGTGCACGTCGCGCACGAGCTGCTCACGCACGACACGATCGCGGAGACGTACCCATGAGCTCCACGCCGCTGCTGCGCCTGCACGGAGTCACCAAGCGCTTCGGCCGCACCGAGGTCCTGCGCGGCATCGACTGCTCGATCGCGGCGGGCGAGGCGGTCGGGTTGATCGGCGACAACGGCGCCGGCAAGTCGACGCTCGTGAAGGTCCTCTCCGGCGTCTACGCGCCCTCGGGCGGAAGCATCGAGCTGGCCGGGGAGGAGGTCCGCTTCTCCTCGCCGTTGGAGGCGCGCTCCGCCGGCATCGAGATGATCTACCAGGACCTCGCGCTGTGCGACGACCTCGACGCCGCCGCGAACGTCTTCCTCGGGCGCGAGCCGCGCCGCCGCATCGGCGGCGCGCGCTGGCTCGACCGCGGGCGGATGCGCAGCGAGGCGGCCGCGCGCTTCGAGCAGCTCGGCGCCGAGATCCCGCTCGACCAGCCGGTCGGCTCGATGTCGGGCGGGCAGCGGCAGCTCGTCGCCGTCGCACGCGCGCTGGAGTTCTCGCCGCGGCTGCTGCTGATGGACGAGCCGACGGCGGCGCTCTCCAACGCGAAGATCCACATGCTGCTGCAGGTCGTGCGCAAGCTGGAGCAGCAGGACGTCGCGGTCCTGCTGATCAGCCACCGCTTCACCGACCTGATCGAGGTCTGCAGCCGCATCCTCGCGCTGCGCGATGGAAGGATCGCGGCCTCGATCGCGCCGCGCGGCCGCGACGTCGCGGGGCTGATGGCGGAGATGCAGGTGGCGCTGACCGGCGAGACGCTGGCGGCGGTCGCATGAGCCACACGTCGCAGGAGCGCCTTCCCACGCGCGCGAGCACGAGCGCGCGCGGCTGGCCGGCGACCGCGCTGCGGATCGTCAACGAGCGCGTCGGCGTCGTCGGCACGGCGCTGCTCGTCGCGCTGGTCGCGGAGCTGATCGTCTTCTCCGCGCTGTCGCCGTACTTCTTCGACGGCGAGAACTTCTCCAACATCGGCCGCGCGATGACGATCGTCGGGATCGGCGCGATCGGCCAGACGATCGTGATCATCGCCGGCGGCTTCGACCTCTCGGTCGGCTCGGTGATGGCGGCGGCGGGGATGCTCGCCGCCTACCTCGTGACCTCCGGCGTGGCGACGCCGCTGGCGCTCGCCGGCGCGATCGTGCTCGGCGCCTGCGTCGGCCTGCTCAACGGCGCCGTCACCTCCTACCTGCGCATCAATCCGCTGATCACGACGCTCGCCACGCTGGCGATCGTGCGCGGAGTCGCGTTCGTGATCAGCGGCGGCGAGGCCGAGGTCGTCTCCGACAGGCTGTTCCTCGACATCGGCACGAACGAGATCGCCGGCGTGCCGCTCGTCGTCGTGCTGCTGCTGGCGCTGTTCCTCGCGGTCGGCTTCGTGCTGCCGCGCACGCGCTTCGGCCGCTACGCGTACGCGATCGGCTCCAACGCCCGTGGCGCGCGGCTCGCCGGCGTCGCCGTGCACCGTTGGCGCCTGGCCTTCTACGGCCTCGCCGGGCTGCTGGCGGCGGTCGCCGGCTGCGTCACGGTCGCGCGCACCGGGCAGGCGGAGCCGGCCGCGAACATCGGCATCGAGCTGGACGTGATCACGGCCGTGATCCTCGGCGGCACGAGTCTCAACGGAGGCCGCGGGCGGCTGTTCGGGACGTTCCTCGGGCTGACCGTGCTCGCGGTCCTCAACAACGGCCTGATCCTCGCGGGGGTCGAGTCGTACTGGCAACAGGTCGTCAAAGGCGTGGTGCTGCTGCTCGCCGTCTCGCTGAGCGAGCTGCGCACGACGCGAAGGGATGAGGTCTAGATGGGACTGGCAGAAGGACGCAAGGCGCTCGTGACGGGCGGGGCGTCGGGCTTCGGGCTCGAGATCGCCCGCGGACTGCGCGACGGCGGGGCGGCAGTCGCCGTCGTCGACGTCGATCCGCAGCGGATCGACGTGGCTGTCGCCGAGCTGGGGGAGACGGCGATCGGCATCGCCGCCGACGTCCGCTCGCTCGCTCAGATGCACGACGCCGTCGAGCGCTGCCGCGCGGCGTTCGGCGGGCTCGACACGGTCGTCGTGTCGGCCGGCGTCTTCCACATGGGCCCGCTCGACGGGATCAGCGAGGCGGACTGGGACCGTGTGCTCGACGTCAACCTGAAGGGCGCGTTCACGACGGCGCGCGCGGCGATGCCCGACCTGCGCGCCAGCGGTCGCGGCCGGATGGTGACGATCGGCTCCGACGGCGGCCGGCGCGGCTACCCGCTGCAGCTGCCGTACACGGCCTCGAAGTTCGGCTTGATCGGGCTGACCGAGTCACTCGCGGCGGAGTTCGCCGGCGAGGGCGTGACGGTCAACTGCGTCTGCCCGGTCGGCTGCCCGACGACCGGGATGGGGCAGGAGGTGCTGGCGCGCAAGGTCGCGCGCGGCGAGCGCACGGCCGATGAGGTGATCGGCGCCGCGGCGCTGACGAACCCGGTCGGGCGCAACGCGACCGAGGCCGACGTCGCCGCCTCGGCGCTGTTCCTGATCTCCGACGAGGCGAGCTTCCTGACGGGGATCGCGCTCGACGTCGACGGCGGCGCGCACCTCGGCGCGGTGCCCGGGATCGGCTGATGGCGCGGCTGCCGTTCGTGGATACCCACGTCCACTTCCACGACATGACGCATCCGAGGCTGCGCTACGACTGGATCGCCCCGGATGCCCCGATCGACCCCGTCGTCGGCCCGGACGGCGCGATGCGCGCGCAGCGCTACTGGGCCGACGACTTCGTCGCCGAGACGCGCTTCCAGAACGTCGCGAAGGTCGTCCACGTGCAGGCCGCGATCGGCTCGCCGGACCCGGTCGAGGAGACCCGCTGGCTGCAGGCGTTCGCCGACCGGCTCGGGCTGCCGCAGGGGATCGTCGCCTACGTCGACCTCGCGCAGCCCGACGCGGCCGAGCAGCTCGCGCGCCATCGCGCGTTCCCGAACTTCCGCGGCGTCCGCGACCTGCGCGACGACGACTACCTCAGCAGCGACGCGTGGCGCCGCGGCTACGCGCTGCTCGACGGCCTCGTCTGCTGCGACGATCCGTTCGTCGAGCAGATGCCCGACGCGCGCCGGCTCGCGGAGGAGTTCCCGGGCGTGACGCTGTGCATCGACCATGCCGCCTACCCCGGCTTCGGCGGCAATCCGCGCGACCCGGCGCTGGCCGACTTCGACGCGTGGAGCGCCGGCATGCGCGAGCTTGCCAAGGCGCCCAACGTCGTCGTCAAGATCTCCGGGCTCGGGATGTCGGACCACAGCTGGACGGTCGAGTCGATCCGCCCGTGGGTGAGCGAGTGCATCGACGCGTTCGGGACCGAGCGCAGCTTCTTCGGCACGAACTGGTCGCTCGACCGCATCTACAGCTCCTACGGCGACGTGCTCGACGCCTACGCCGAGCTGGTCTCCGACTTCACGGAGGCCGAGCAGGTCGCGATGTTCTCCGGCAACGCCGAGCGGATCTTCCGGCTCGGCGACCCCGCGGCCGCGTGAGCGTGCGCGTCGGCGTCGTCGGCTGCGGCTGGTGGGCGACGTTCGCCCACCTGCCGGCACTGCGGGAGCACCCGGACGTCGAGGTCGTCGCGCTCGCCGAGCGCGACCCCGCGAAGCTGACCGCGGCGGGCGACCGCTTCGACGTCGCGGCGCGCTTCGCGACGGCTGAGGAGCTGCTCGCCGCCGTCGAGTTGGACGCAGCCGTCGTCGCCGTGCCGAACGCGCTCCACCACCCGGTCACGAAGCGGCTGCTCGAAGCGGGCGTGCACGTGCTGCTGGAGAAGCCGATGGTGATCGAGCCGGCGCACGGTCGCGAGCTGATCGAGCTGGCGCGCCGGCACGGCGTGCAGCTGCTGATCGGCTATCCGCTGCACTACAACCCGCAGGCGATCGCGCTGCGCGAGCAGATCGCGGCCGGGCGGATCGGGGCGGTCGAGCACGTCTCGTGCCTCTACGCCTCGATCGTGCGCGAGCTGTACGCCGGTCACCCGGAGCGCTATGGCGACGGCGTCTTCGACTACGCCGTCAACGCGCCGGACCCGCGCACCTACCAGGACGCCGCGGTCGCGGGCGGCGGGCAGGGGCAGTCGCAGGCGTCGCACGCGATCGCGCTGATGCTCTGGCTGTCGGGCCTGACGCCGGAGCGCGTCACCGCGTTCACCAGCTCGTTCGAGCTGCCGGTCGACCTCGCCGACGCGGTCGCGATCCGCTTCGGCGGAGGCGCGATCGGCACGCTCAGCTCGACCGGCGGGCTGACGCCCGGGCACGACGAGCTGGTCCGCTGCGAGATCTTCGGGCGCGACGGGCACGTCACCTTCGACGTCTACGAGGGGGCGGCCGCGATCCACACCGCCGCCGGCGTCGAGCGGCTCGCGGTGCCGACGACGGCGCAGCGCTATCCCGAGCGGGCGCCGGCAGTCAACCTCGTCGAGGCGGCGCTGGGGCGCGCGGGCAACGGCTCGCCGCCCGAGGTCGGGCTCGACACGGCGGCGCTCGTCGCCGCGATGTACCGCTCAGCAGCCGAGGACCGCGCGGTCGCGGTCGAGGAGGCATAGATGCAGCACGTCGGACACGTCTGGCGCGTGCGCCCCGGACAGCGCGAGGAGTACCTGCGCCGTCACGCGACCGTGTGGCCGGAGCTGGAGGCGATGATGCGCGCGGCCGGGATCACGACCTACGTGATCTACCTGTGGGACGAGGTCGTCTTCAGCCACATGGCGGTCGAGGACTACGAGCGGCTGGTCCGCGAGTACGGCAGCGATCCGGTCGCGACGCGCTGGGAGGCGGCGTTCGCGGACCTGCTCGAATACCCCGGCGCCGATCCGCAGTCGGGCTGGCCCGAGCGCCTCGAGGAGGTCTGGTCGCTGTGACGCACGTGCGCTTCGACCACGTCGGCTTCACCGTCGCCGACATCGACCGCGCGGTCGCCTGGTACACGCGCTTCCTGCAGAGCGAGCCGCTGGCGGTGCGGAAGGGCTGGGACGCCGGCTACTCGGCCGAGATGATCGGCTACCCGGGCTGCGTGATCGACTGGGCGTACTTCGCGCTGCCGGGCGACGCGCGGCTGGAGCTGGTGCGCTACGTCCAGCCCGCGGGCGCGACCGTCGACATGGAGACGTTCCGGATCGGCAACGGCCACCTCTGCCTGACCGTCGACGACCTGGGCGCGGAGCTGGACCGCCTGCGCGACTTCGCGACGCTGCGCACGCCCACGCCGGTGCGGATCCCGACGGGTCCGAACGCCGGCGGGCTCGGCGCCTACGTGCGCGACCCCGACGGGATCACGATCCAGCTGATGCAGGCGCCTGCGGCCGGGACCGCGGCCAGAGCCGTCGCGTCATGACGCGCTGACGGCGAGGCGGTCGGGCGTCGCGTCGAGGTCGACGAGCCGCCGCATCGTCGCGAGGTAGCGCTCGCGCTCGCGCCCGAACCGCTCGCTCGGAGCCGACAGCGCCAGCACGAACGGCGAGCGGCCGCCGTCGAAGGGGACCGCCATGCAGCAGAGGCCGGGCGCGAACTCCTCGTCGTCGACCGCGTGGCCGCGCGCGCGGATCGCGTCCAGCTCGCGCTCCAGCGCCGGGCGGCTGGTGACCGCGTTCGGCTGAACTGCTCTGAGCGGATGGGAGTCGAGATAGGCGTCGCGCGTCGCGTCGGCGGCGAACGCCAGCAGCAGCTTCCCCGACGCGCGCGCGTGCGCGTCGCCGACGTAGCCCTGCGGCACTTCGGCGGCCTGCACCGGGCTGGTGCCGCGCGCGACCGCGAGCGTCATGATCTCGCCGGACCACCAGCCGGCCGCGTACGCCGTCTCGCCGGTCTCGAGCGCGAGCGCGCGCACGAGCGGCGCGAGGTGCTCCGACGGCGCCAGCTGTCGCTCGAACCCCGCCGCGAGCGTCCCGACGCGCAGGCCGAGGTAGTAGCGGTTGCGATCGTCGCGCGTCAGCATCCCGGTGCTGACGAGCGTGTGCAGCAGGTGGTAGACGGCCTGACGCCCGAGCTGCAGCGCCTCGCTGATCTCGCGCGTCGTGAGGCCGTTGTCGCTCTGTGAGATCGCGAGCAGGATGCGCATCGCTCGCGCCGCCGACTGCACACGCGGGCGCGCGGCGTCGTGAGGCTGATCATCGATTAACACCACACGGCAAACCTATCAGGTGGCGATAGGTCAGCGTGTGGGTTGCGGAGGCCTTCAGTCCGCGTTCAGGGGATGCGTCGCCAACGCGGTCACGTCGGCGGCGATCCACGGGAACAACGGCAGCGACGCGATCAGCTCGTGCAGCTCCGTCGCATCGCGCGCCTGCCAGATCGCGACGTTGCGCAGCGCGCCCGGGATCCGCCAGATGCCGCTGATGTGACCGGCGGCGACAAGCTCGCGCCCGCGTTGCAGCTCGGCGGCGAGCAGCGCCGCGCGCTGTTGCGCCTCCATCTCCGCGGGCAGCGCGACGCGCACGTCGACGAGGAACTCCATCGCGCGCGAGCGGTCAGGCCGCGCCGCGGCTGTTGGCGCCGGGCTCGGTGATGCGACGCAGCGCATCGAGATAGGTGTCGCGCCGTTCGAGCATCCGCTCGCGCGGCCCGGAGACGGCGACGACGAACGGCGAGTAGCCGCCGTCGAACGGGACCGCCATGCACAACAGGCCGGGCGCGAACTCCTCGTCGTCGACCGAGTAGCCGCGCTCGCGGATCGCCGCGAACTCGGTGTCCAGTCTGCGGCGGGAGCTGATCGTGTTCGGCGTCAGTCTTCTGAGCGGATGGGCGGCGAGGTACTCGTCGCGCACGGTCGCCGTCGCGGTCGCGAGCAGCAGCTTTCCAGACGCGCGCGCGTGCGCGTCGCCGACGTAGCCCTGCGGCACCTCGGCCGCCTGCACCGGGTTGGTCCCACGCGAGAAGCTCAACGTCATGATCTCGCCGTGCCACCAGCCGGAGGCGTACGCCGTCTCGCCGGTCTCCTGCGCGAGCGCTCGCACGAGCGGCGCGAGGTGCTCCGACGGTGCGAGCTGGCGCGAGAACGCCTCGGCGAGCGTGCCGACGCGCAGGCCGAGCAGGTAGCGGTTGCGGTCGTCGCGGGTGAGCATCCCGGTCGCCTGCAGCGTGTGCAGCAGGTGGTAGGTCGCCTGTCGGCCGATCCCCACGCGTTCGCTGATCTCACGTGTGCTGAGGCCGCTCTCGCTCTGCGCGATCGCGAGCAGGATCCCGATCGCGCGCGCGGCCGACTGGACGCGAGGTCTCTGCGTCGCGGGCTCTTCGACCGGGAGGGCTTGCTCGTTCGGCATGAAGGAAACGATACTTCGCCCGCCCGGACGGCAGCGGAGATGCGCCGCGGCAGCGGGGCGCGCCGCGGCGCGGATCCGGTCACGCGATCGCGCCGGCCAGCTCGTTGCAGCGTCTGACGATCGCATCGACGTCGGGGATCAGCGCCCGCTGCAGCGCGGGCGCCGAGGGAATCCGCGTGTCGGGTGCGCCGAGCCGGGCGACGGGCGCGTCGAGCAGGTCGAAGTGCGCCTCGTGGATCCGTGCCGCGACCTCCGCTCCGAAGCCGCCGGTCACGTTCGCCTCGTGCAGCACGAGCACGCGGCCCGAGGTGGCCGCGACGACCGCCGCGATCGCCTCCATGTCGAGCGGTGCCAGCCAGCGCAGGTCGAGCACGGCGGCGCTCAGACCCTGCGCCGCGAGCTGCTCGGCGGCCTCCAGCGCCGGCGCGACCATCGTGCCCCAGGTCACGATCGCGAGGTCGGCGCCATCACGCCGCAGGCGGGCGCCGGCGGCCGCCTCGACCGGCGCGTCCGGGCGCACGAGCCCCTTCGTCTGATAGAGCGAGCGGGCCTCGAAGAGGATGCACGGATCGGGGTCGGCGACCGCCGCGCGCAGCATCGCCGCCGCGTCCTGCGGCGTCGCCGGCAGCCCGACCTTCAGCCCGGGCACGTGCGCCAGCAGCGCTTCGAGGCTCTGCGAGTGCTGCGCGCAGGAGCCGGGCGTGACGCCTTGCTGCGTGCGCACGACCAGCGGCGCGGTCAGCTCGCCGCGGCTGACGTAGCGGACGTTTGCCGCCTGGTTGACGAGCTGGTCGAGCGCGACGAGCAGGAAGTCGCCCCACATGATCTCGACGATCGGCTTGAGCCCGGCCATCGCGGCGCCGACGGCCGAGCCGAGGATCGCGCTCTCGGCGATCAGCACGTCGAAGACGCGCTCGGCGCCGAACTCCTCCTGGAGGTTGCGCGAGACGCCGAAGATGCCGCCGCCGACGCCGACGTCCTCGCCGTAGAGGACGACCTCGGGGCGGGTCGCGAGCTCGGTTCTGAGCGCTCCGTTGACCGCCTTCTGGTAGGTCAGCTCGACCTCCGGCTGCTCGCCGGCGCGCGTGTCGTCGCTCGCGCCCGCCGGCCGCTGCGGCGCGAAGAGGTGCGTCGCGGCGTCGGCTGGATCGGGCTCCGGCATCGCACGGACCGCGACGGTCGCGGCGTCGACCGCGGCGAGCGCCTCGGCGTCGATCTGGTCGAGCTGCTCGGCGGTCGCCGTCCCGGACTCGATCAGCACGCCGCGCAGGCGCCCGAGCGGCTCGGCCGCCGCGGCCTGTTCGCGATCGGCCTTCGAGCGGTAGTGCTCGATGTCGCGGTTGTAGTGACCGAGCAGCCGCACCGTCTTGCATTCGAGGAAGACCGGCCCCGCGCCGGAGCGCGCGCGCTCCGCGGCGGCGGCGACCGCCGCCTGCACCGCCTCGGGGTCGCAGCCGTCGACCTCGCTCGACGCGACGCCGAAGCCCGCGACGCGCTCGGCCAGCGAGCCGGTCAGCAGCGCGTCGCCGCGCGTCATCTCGGCCCAGCCGTTGTTCTCGCAGACGATGACGAGCGGGAGCCTGCGCGCGAGCGCGAAGAGGATGCCCTCCGTCGTCGCGCCCTGGTTCATCGCGCCGTCGCCGACGGAGACGAGCACGACGCGACCCTCCTCGCGCGCCGTCGCGGCGAGCGCGAGGCCGGCGGCGATCGGGACGCCCGCCCCGACGATCGAGTTCTCGCCGAAGTGGCGATGAGCCGGCGCGGTCAGGTGCGCGGAGCCGCCGCGGCCGCCGTTGACGCCGCCGGCGCGCTGGCAGACCTCGCCGAGCAGCTGATCGAGCGGGACGCCGCAGGCGAGCGCCCAGCCGTGGCCGCGATAGGTCGAGATCACCCGGTCGCGTTCCGTCAGTGCGGCCATCGCGCCGACGGGGATCGCCTCCTGACCGGCGCAGACGTGGACCGATCCGGCGATCAGGCCCTCGGAGCCGAGTGCGAGGCAGCGCTCCTCGAAGGCACGGATCTCGGCCATCTGCCGGTACGCGTCGTGGGCGCGGAACTCGATGGGGGGCACGGGTCCTCCGTCGTCGTGCTCGGCGCGACGACGCGCACCGACTGTCAGGATCTGCTGAAGTTATCATATTGAGATAGAGTCATCACCAATTGAGTGAGCTGCGCAGGTGAGCGCCGCCAACGAAGGAGCGACGCAGATGGACGACCGACGACTGTGGATCGACCCGACGCAGCGTGAGCTGCCACCGCGCCCGTGGCGCAAGATCCACCTCGACTTCCAGAACGGCGCCGGCATCCGCGGGATCGGCTCCGCCTTCGACGCGGACGAGTTCGTCGCGACGCTCCAGCGCGCGCACGTCGATGCGATCGTCGTCTTCGCGAAGGACACGCAGGGCTACTGCTACTACCCGAGCGAGGTCAGCCCCGCGCACCCCGGCCTCGTCGAGCCCGATCTGCTCGGCCGGCAGGTCGAGGCCTGCCGCGCCGCCGGCATCAAGGTGTACGCCTATCAGTCGTTCGCGTGGGACGAGCTGCTGGCCGCCGGCCACCCGGAGTGGCTGGTCTGGAGACGCGATCGCACGACGTACCTGCCGCCGCTCGGCGAGCCGCCGCTCTTCAGCGCCCTCTGCATCGGCCATCCGGGGCTGATGGAGCTGCTGCTGCGCCGTACGACAGAGCTGCTGGAGCGCTATCCCGTCGACGGGATCTGGATCGACGAGACCTTCTCGATGGCCGCCGAGTGCTACTGCCATCGCTGCCTCGACGACATGCGCGCGGCCGGGCTGGACCCGCTCGACCGCGCGGCGCAGCGGCGCTTCCAGCACGATCGCTGCATCGCGTTCGTGCGCGCGGTGACCGAGCACGTCCGCGGCCTTCGCCCCGACGCGCAGGTCGACTACAACACGCAGGCGGTGACCGGCCTGCGCGAGCGCGCACCGTACCTCGCGAACATCGACATCGAGGCGCTGCCGACCGGTGGGTGGGGCTATCTCTACTTCCCCGTCCACGCGCGCTATGCGCGCACGTTCGGCGTCCCCGTGTACGGGATGACGGGCAAGTTCTTCAAGTCGTGGGGCGATCCCGGCGGCCTCAAGCACCCCGTGCAGCTGCGCACCGAGCTGGCGGGGATCGTCGCGCAGGGGCTGCGCTGCGACATCGGCGACCAGCTGCCGCACACGGCGCGGCTGGACCCGGTCGTCTACGCCACGATCGGCGCGGCGTACGAGGAGATCGAGCGGATCGAGCCGTACCTCGACGGCGCGGTGCCGGTGACGGAGGCGGCGATCCTCGTCGACGCGCCGCCGCTGGGGCAGCTGTCGAAGCACGCGCTCGCGTTCCTGGAGGACGGCGAGGACTTCCTGCCGACCGAGCTGGGCCCCAGCGTCAGCGGGATGGCGAAGCTGCTGATCGAGCGCCAGCTGCAGTTCGACGTCGTCGACGGTCCGGCCGACCTCGATCGCTACGGGCTCGTCGTCGTGCCGGACGGGATCGACGTGGACGCCGCGCTCGCCGCCCGCCTGGAGGCGTATCTGGCCGGCGGCGGCACCGTGATCGCCGCGCAGCGGTCGCTGCGCGTGCCGGGGGAGCAGGAGCTGTGGCCGCGGGCGCTGCGCGGGCTCTACGCCGGGCCGTCGCCGTGCGCGCCGCCGTTCGCGTGGGCGGCGGCCGAGAAGCCGGCGCTGCTGCGGATCTCGCCCGAGCTGCTGGGGGACGCGTCGGCCTACGCCGACCACGGCTTCGCGCTCTACGACGGCGCCGACCGCTGGCGCCTGCCGTCCGGCGCCGACGCCGTCGTCCACGCGCGGATGGAGGAGCCGCGCCTGGACCGCGAGCCGGGCACGGCCGACGACGACGAGCCGTACGCCGCGGTCGTGCAGGCCGGCGGGCTCGCCGCGTTCGCCTTCCCGCTCGGCGCCAGCTACCACGACCACGGCTACTGGATCTACCGCGAGCTGTTCGCGCGCGTCGTCGAGCGGCTGCTGCCGCGCCCGCTCGTGCGCACGAGCGCGCCGCAGAGCGCGGAGGTGACGGTCACGCACCAGCTCGCGACGTCCGAGCATGGTGAGCGCTGGATCGTGCACGTCGTCAACTACTCGCCGCTGCGGCGCAGCCTCGCGCTCGAGTTCGTCGAGGATCCGATCCCGCTGCGCGACGTGCGGGTCGCGCTCGCGATCGACGCGCCGATCGCGCGCGTGACCGAGGCGCGCACGGGGGTGGCGCTGGCCTGCGAGCGGCGCGACGACCGCTGGCAGGTGACGGTCGACGCCGTGCCGGTGGCCGCGACGATCGTCTTCGAGGCGGCACGGTGAGCGCTCAGCCGGCGAGGCCGAGCGCCGCCAGGCGCGCCGGCGACGGCTGCAGCAGCTCCAGCGTGATGCCGTCGGGGTCGGTGAAGTAGCAGGAGAAGCCGCCGGCGTTGGCGCCCTCGGCGATCGCGACCGGCGGGTTGCGGAAGACGACGCCCTGCGCGCGCATGCGCGCGTGGCGCGCGTGGACGTCGTCGACCATCAGCGCGAGGTGGGCGACGCCGACGGTCGTCGTGCGCAGCTCGACGGTGTCGCCCGCCGGCCGCAGGTACTGGACCAGCTCGAGCATGTGCGTCGAGTGGCGCGGCGGGGCGCCGGGGATCCGCAGCTGCGCGATCTCCAGCACCGCGTCGGGGATGCCGACGAGCGTGCGCGTGTAGTCGTTGTCCTGCCGTTGGCGCAGGACCAGCTCGAGTCCGAGGA
The DNA here is from genome assembly GCF_033542075.1 of Conexibacter stalactiti. Lineage (NCBI taxonomy): Bacteria > Bacillati > Actinomycetota > Thermoleophilia > Solirubrobacterales > Conexibacteraceae > Conexibacter > Conexibacter stalactiti. Next base: position 41,055 of record NZ_JAWSTH010000012.1, on the reverse strand, counting down.
CCTCGGTGTACCAGCGGATCGAGCGCTCCAGGTCGGAGACCGTGAAGGAGAAGTGGAAGACGTCGGCGATCATGGCCGGTATATCTATCGTATTTTGACAGAGCTATCAGATAGAGATATGGTCGTGCCATGGTGAGAGACGTGCCCGCAATCTGGGTCGACGAGCGGCTGCGCGCGCTGCCGCGGCGCCCGTGGCGCAAGGTCCATCTCGACTTCCAGGTCGACGCGGCGGTCGGGGCGGTGGGCGCGGCGTTCGATCCCGGCGCCTTCGCCGCGACGCTCGTGGAGGCGCGCGTGGACGCGATCGTCGTCTTCGCGAAGAACACGCAGGGGTACTGCTTCTATCCGAGCCCGTCGGGTCCGGTGCATCCCGGGCTGGTCGAGCCCGACCTGCTCGGCAAGCAGGTCGCCGCCTGCCGCGCCGCCGGGATCGAGGTCCACGCGTACTACTCCTACGCGTGGGACGAGCTGCTCGCGGAGCGCCACCCGGAGTGGCTCGTGTGGAGACGCGATCGCACGACCCACCTGCCGCGCTTCGACGAGCAGCGCTTCTGGACCCCGCTCTGCATCGCGCAGCCCGGGTTGCTCGACGTCGCGCTGACGCACGTCAGCGAGGTGCTCGAGCGCTATCCGGTCGACGGCATCTGGTTCGACATGGTCTTCCCGGCCGGCGGCGAGTGCTACTGCCCGCGCTGCCTCGCCGAGCTGGGCGACGCGGGTCTCGATCCGCTCGACCGCGACGTCCAGCGCGCCCACAAGCACCGGCTCCACAGCGAGCTGCTGCGACGCCTGGCCGGCCACATCAGAGCGATCCGCCCGGACGCGCGCGCGGAGTACAACGGCCAGGTCTGCCTCGGGCTCGACGAGCGTGTCGAGTACCTCGACAACATCGACATCGAGGCGCTGCCGACCGGTGGCTGGGGCTACGGTTACTTCCCGCTGCACGCCCGTTACGCGCGCACGTTCGGTCGTTCGGTGTACGGGATGAGCGGTCGCTTCCACACGGCGTGGGGCGACTACGGCGGGCTCAAGCATCCGATCCAGCTGCGCACCGAGCTGGCCGGCATCGTCGCGCAGGGGCTGCGCTGCGACGTCGGCGACCAGCCGCTGCCCGGCGCGGCGCTCGACGCGGCGACGTACGCGACGATCGGCGAGGCGTACGCGGAGATCGAGCGGCTGGAGCCGTGGCTTGAGGGCGCGGTGCCGGCGACCGAGGCGGCGATCGTCGTCGACGGGCCGCGCGGCGCGCGGCTGGCGTCGCTCGGCGAGGACGGCACCGTGATGGCCGCGCACGCGCCCGCCCTGGGCGGGCTGACGAAGCTGATGACCGAGTGCCAGCTGCAGTTCGACGTCGTCGACACGACGCAGCCGTTCGAGCGCTACCGGCTCGTCGTGCTGCCGGACTCGCTGGAACTCGACGACGCGCTCGCCGCGCGGCTGGCGAGCTACCGCGACGGCGGCGGCGCGGTGCTCCAGCCGGAGTTCGCCGGCGCCTACTTCGAGCGCTCGCACTGGGCCGACCGCGAGCGGTTCGAGCGGCTGGTGGCGAGGCTGCTGCCCGCGCCGCTCGTGCGCACGTCCGCGCCGCGCAGCGCCGAGGTCACGGTGACACACCAGGTCGCGACGCCCGCGCGCGGCGAGCGCTGGATCGTCCACATCGTCAACTACTCGCCGATGCGGCGGGGCAGAGGCGGGATCGAGTACGTCGAGGATCCGATCCCGCTGCACGACGTCGAGGTCGCGCTCGCGATCGAGCAGCCGGTCATCGAGGTCTACGAAGCACGTACCGGCGAACGGCTGGCGCTCGATCGCGCCGCCGGCCGCTGGCGCACCACCGTCGGACCCTTCGCGATCGCCGCGGCGGTCGTCTTCCAGGCATAGGAGAGGTCATGCTGAATTGGTTCGTCGCAGGACGGCGGCTGTTGACCGCCGCATCGATCGTGCTCGTCGCGCTGCTGCTGGCCGGCTGCGGCAGCGACGGAGAGGGATCCGGGGCAGCGACGGGACAGACGTCGGCGAGCACCACGACCCAGACGAGCGAGCCGGTCGAGGGCACGTTGACGTTCTGGTCCAGCCTCACCGCCACGAGCGAGAGAGCGTGGTGGAACAGGCTGATCAAGAGATTCGAGCGCAGATACCCCGGGGCCAGGGTCGAGTTCACGACCTACTCGACGGAGGAGTACTTCACCAAGCTGCTGGCGGCGTTCTCCTCGGGTGACGAGCCGGGCGTGTTCGTCGCCGACGCCGGCGAGGAGCTCGACAAGTTCGTTCGCACCGGCAAGGTCGCGCCGCTCAACGACATGGTCGACCTCAGTCACTTCAAGCCGGCCGCGGTGAAGCCGCTGACCGGCCCCGGCGGCGAGATCCATGGCATTCCGCTCGCCTGGTACATCCTGCTGCTGTGGGAGAACGAGGACGTGCTCGCCGAGCACGGCGTCGCGTCACCGCGGACGTGGGACGAGCTGCTCACCGCCTGCGGCACGCTCAGCTCGGAGGGCGTCACCCCGATCGCGCTCGGCGACGGCGGACAGGACCAGTGGACGGCCGCGCACCTGCTCGGCACGCTGCTCTACCAGTACGGCGGCGCGGGCATCGCGGCGAACGCGACCCACGGCACCGACGGCGCGAGCTGGACCGATCCGGCGTTCGTCGACGCGGCCGCGCGGCTGCGGCAGCTGATCGACGCCGACTGCTTCCCGAAGGGCTTCACCGGCATGAACTACGCGCAGATGTCGGCGCAGTTCCTGCAGCAGAAGGCCGCGATGATCTTCACCGGCGCGTGGCTGACGTCGGAGTACGAGAGCAGCGGCGAGAGATTCGCGATCGGCACCGCGCCGCTGCCGGACGGACCGGATGCCGTCAACTCGACCGAGGCGCTCGACGGCATCGTCGGCGGCGTCTTCGGGCTCGCGGCGACGACGAAGGCGGTCGACGACAACCCGGCGCTCGTGAAGGCGTTCCTCGACGAGGCCGGCGCGGCGGTCGACGACTTCGCGAACGCGAACGCGCGTCTCAGCGTCGCGGTCGAGCCGAATCCGACGGGCGGGCCGCTGCAGGCGCAGCTGACGAGAATGCTCAACACCGTCGGCGAGCTGGCGGCCGTCCCGGACGTGACGCTGCCCGCGGCGGTGCTGGACGACTACTACCAGAACGTCCAGGCGCTGACGGCCGGCGAGCTGTCGCCCGAGGAGTTCGCGCAGGCGATGGAGGATGCGTCGGAGACCGAGCGCCCGAACCTGCCGAAGCCGGCGGAGTGACCATGCGATACCGGGTCTCGGCGATGGATCTGTGGTTCTACCACTCGCTCGGCACGTACGAGTTCGACGTCCGCTGCGAGATGCTGCAGCAGCTCGGCTACGACGGCATGCTCGTGATGCTGTGGAGCGAACCGGCGTGGGCGACGGTGCCGCGGCTCGGCGGCGTGCGCGAGCGCTTCGGGATCGACGTCACGTCGGTCTTCACCTACGTCGAGGAGCTGGGCGACGCGGCGCACCTGCGCCGCATCGAGCGGCTGCTGCGCGACGAGCTGGACGGCTCGCGCCGGCTGGAGCTGGCGATCCTCTCCGGCGGGGAGGGGGTCGCGCCGTCGGATCCGCGCGGCGACGAGCGCGTGCTGCCCGTGCTGGAGAGGCTGCTCGCCGCGGCCGAGGAGCGCTCGATCGAGCTGTCCCTCTATCCGCACGAGTCGTGGTGGATGGAGCGGACCGAGGACGCGGTCCGCCTCTGCGAGCGACTCGCGCATCCGCTGCTGCGGGTGACCTTCTCCGCCTACCACTGGTACGCGACCGATGGCCGCGACCTGACCGCGACGCTCGCCGCAGCGGCACCGCACCTCGCCTCGGCGAACCTCTCCGGCGCGACGCGCGTGGCGGGCGCCGTGCCGGCCCATCACCTGCTCGACGAGGGCGAGCTGGACACCTTCGCGGTGCTCGGCGGGTTGCGCGACGCCGGCTACGAGGGACCGCTGCACCTGCTCGGCTACACCGTCGGCGGCGACGTCCACGCGAAGCTCAGACGGTCGCTGGAGAGCGTGCGCGAGCTGGAGCGGCGGCTGGACCGTCACCCCGCCTGGGCACGCTTGAGCCCCGACGTCTTTCCCTACCTGCCGGCCGTCCTGGAGCGGGACGCGCCGTGATCCACTCGTCGCAGTCGACGATCGAAGGAGCGCTTGCATGAGCAGACGACCCACCCCCAGAGCGAAGGCGAAGATCCGCGAGTCGGCTGCCGAGCACGTCGCGCGCTATCTCGCGACCGACGGTGAGGACGGCTACTGGATCGACAGCTGGCCGACGCTGATCCTGACGACCACGGGCCGTAGATCGGGCGAGCCGCGCAGCACGCCGCTGATCTTCGGCCGCTCGGGCGACACGTACCTGCTGATCGGCTCCTTCGCGGGCTCCGGTACGCACCCGGCGTGGTACCTCAACCTCGACGCGAATCCGGAGATCCACGTCCAGGTCAGAGGCGACCGCTTCGCGGCCCGCGCGCGCACCGTCGTGGGCGAGGAGCGCGAGCCGCTGTGGAGGCTGATGGTCGAGCTGTTCCCCTACTACGCGGACTACCAGGAGAAGGCCGGCCGGGAGATCCCCGTTGTCGCGATCGAGCGTGTCACACCTTGACGTGATTATCAGATAGCGATACAGTTATCGAGCTGTGACAGGTGACCGCGAGCACGCGCTCGCGGTCGGGGTTCGAGAGGAGATTCACGTGAACGGGCTTCCTGCCGGCCAGCGCCGGCGGTCTTGCCGTGCCATGGCCGGGGCGATCGTCACGATCGGCCTGCTGGCCGCGACATGCGCGAGCGCCGAGGCGACCACGCCGCAGCCGCGGCAGCTCTACGTCTCCCCGGCCGGCAGCGACGCCTGGCCCGGCACCAAGCAGCAGCCGTTCGCGACGCTGCAGCGCGCGCAGCAGCAGGTGCGCACGCTGACGGCCGCGATGAGAACCGACGTCGTCGTCAACCTGCGGCGCGGCACGCACACGCTGAGCGCGCCGCTGGAGCTGTCGGCGACGGCGGGCGACTCGGGCCAGAACGGCCACGACGTCGTCTATCAGGCGCACGGATACGGCAGCCGCTGGCAGGAGCCGGTCGTCGTCAGCGGCGGCCGCCGCATCTCCGGCTGGCAGCGCGCGAGCGCGGGCAGCCCGATCTGGCAGGCCGACGTCGGCGACCTCGACACGCGCCAGCTGTACGTCGAGGGCCGTCGCGCCACGCGCGCCGCGCTCGGCGGCGGCCTCCCGGGCAGACTGACCGCGACGACGACCGGCTACGTGACCGACAGCGTCGCGCCGCAGGCGTGGGCCGACCCGCAGGACGTCGAGCTGGTCTACCAGGGCGCCTACCCGTGGTCGGAGGCGCGCTGCCAGGTCGAGAGCATCACGGGCGACGCGACCTCCTCGACGATCACGATGGAGCAGCCCTGCTACCGCTGGGCGAAGAAGCTCTACTCGGGCGAATGGGGCGGCTACGTCTTCGAGCTGATCGACCCGACCGCGGTCGAGAACAGCGCGAGCTTCCTGAGCGAGCCGGGCAGCTTCTCGCTCGACCGCTCGGTCGCGGGCCATCACGTCCTCTCGTACCTGCCGCGCAGCGGCGAGGAGATGAGCTCGGCGCGCGTCATCGCGCCGGTGCTGCAGACGCTGATCTCCGGTGAGGGCACGGCGAGCGCACCGCTGCACGACGTCGCCTTCAAGGGCCTGACGCTGTCGCACGCGACGTGGCTGGCGCCGAACGCGCCGACCGGCTTCCCGCAGATCTTCGCGAACGTCTACGAGAACGGCGACCCGCCGGACGAGCTGTTCGGGATCAGCAGAGAGGCGAAGACCGTTCCGGGCAACGTCGCCTTCCACGGCGCGCAGCGGATCGAGCTGGAAGGCAACCGCTTCACGCAGCTCGGCGCCGTCGCGCTGGAGCTGTCGCGCAACAGCTCCCACAACGTCGTGCGCGGCAACGTCTTCAGCGACGTCTCCGGCGGCGGGATCGTGCTCGGCGTCCTCAACCCCGAGACGAGCGGGACCAATCGCGGCAACGTGATCGACAACAACTGGGTGCACGACATCGGCGTCGAGTACCACGGCTCGCCCGGCATCAACGTCGTGCGCGCTCAGGACACGACGGTGTCGCACAACCAGGTCGACCACGTGCCGTACTCCGGCATCGTCTTCACCGGCGTCGCCGACGACCAGGCGGGCACGCCGGCCGACCTGATCACGCGTGGTGCGCGCGTGCTCGACAACCTCGTCTTCGACGTCACCAGAACGCTCCACGACGGCGGCGCGATCTACACCTCGGGCGCGCAGGGCACGTCGTGGGCCGACGCCGCGCTGGTGCGCGGCAACGTCGTCCACGACAGCGACCCGGTCGGCCCGATCGGGCTCTACACCGACGAGTCCGGCAACTGGACGAGAGTGCTCGGCAACGTCTCCTACCGCAACGGCGCGGCGTTCGGCGGCTGCGCGCTGCCGCAGATCCGCAACACCCTGATCGCCGACAACTTCTGGGACGACGACGTGCCCAACTGGGGCTGCGGCGAGCCCGAGAGCGTCGAGGTGCGCGACAACACGCTGCTGCCGAGAGCGACCTTCGAGCAGGCCTGCCAGGCGAACTGGGAGTGCCGCCGGATCGTCCGCGGCGCCGGCCTGCAGTTCGGCTACCGACACCTGCTGCGCAGATGAGAGGTCCCGCGATGACAGCGACGCGCACGGCGAACGCCGGCTGGAGACAGGAGGAGCGGGAGCTGTTCCTGGGCCTGTACGGCGAGATGACGCGGATCCGCCGCTTCGAGGAGTTGATCCAGTCGCTCTTCCTGAAGGGCGAGGTGTACGGGACGACGCACCTGTACAGCGGTCAGGAGGCAGTCGCGGTCGGCGTGTCGAGCGCGCTCGACGAGCGCGATCGGGTCGCCGGGACCTACCGCGGCCACGGGCACGCGCTGGCGCAGGGCGTCGGCGCCAGCGAGCTGCTGGACGAGATGCTCGGCCGTGCGACGGGGATCAACGGCGGGCGCTCCGGCTCGATGAACGTGACCTCGATGCGGCACGGCTACATGGGCAGCTACGGGATCGTCGGCGGCTCGATCGCGGCGGCGACGGGAGCGGCGATGGCCGTGCGCCGGCAGGGCGGCGTCGCGGTCGCGTACTTCGGTGACGGCGCGACCAACCAGGGCTACTTCTTCGAGTGCCTGAACTTCGCGCACGTCTTCAGATTGCCGGTCCTGTTCGTCTGCGAGAACAACCTCTACATGGAGTACACGCTGACCGAGGCGGTCAGCGGCGGCGACATCCTCAGCCGCTCGGTCTCGCTCGGCGTGCCGGCCGAGCAGGTCGACGGGATGGAGGTCTGGAGCGTGCGCGAGGCGGCCGGACGAGCGGTCGAGCGGGCACGGGCGGGGGAGGGGCCGACGCTGCTGGAGGCGCAGACCTATCGCTTCGTCGGCCACTCGCGCAGCGATCCCGCGCGCTATCGCCCGGCGGGGGAGCTGGAGCGGTGGAGAGAGCGCGATCCGCTCGTGCTGACACGGGCGCGGCTGGAGCGGGAGGGCGTCGAGCCCGCCGCGCTGGACGCGATCGAGAGCGCCGTCGCCGACGAGCTGGAGGCCGCGCGCGAGCGCGGCCTGGCAGCGCCGTGGCCCGACCCCGCTACGCTGCCGCCCGAGTTCGCCGAGCAGCTGGGCGACCGCGCGAGCGCGAGCACGGGAGCCGCGCGATGAGCGCGCTCGAGTTCCGCACCGCGATTCGCGACGCGCTCGACGCCGAGCTGGACCGCGACGAGAACGTGATCGTGTTCGGCGAGGACGTCGCCGTCGCCGGCGGCGTCTTCGCGGTCACGCCGGGCCTGCACGACAGATACGGCGACGGGCGCGTCTTCGACACGCCGATCTCCGAGCTGGCGATGGCCGGCGCCGCCTATGGCGCCGCGGTCTGCGGGATGCGGCCGGTGCTGGAGATCATGTTCGGCGACTTCCTGCCGCTGGCGATGGACAGCCTCGTCAACCAGGCGGCGAAGTTCCTCTTCCTCGACGGGGAGCACGGCTGCCCGCTCGTGATCCGCTGCGTCGTCGGCGCCGGCGGCCGCTTCGGCGCGATCCACTCGCAGATGCCGGTCTCATGGCTGCACGGCATCCCGGGCGTCAAGCTCGTCGCGCCGTCGACGCCGGCGGACGCCTACGGGCTGATGCGCGCGGCGATCCAGGACGACAACCCCGTCGTCTTCTTCGAGCACAAGCGGCTCTACTCGACGAGAGGGCCGGCGCTGCCGGCGGGCGGCGGCGCGCTGCTGCCGCTCGGTCGCGCCGCGGTCGTGCGCGCGGGCTCCGACGTGACGATCGTCAGCGTGATGAAGGGCGTCCACGACAGCCTCGCGGCGGCGGAGACGCTGGCGGCGCAGGGCGTCGAGGCGGAGGTGATCGACCTGCGCACGATCCGCCCGCTCGACGTCGAGACGATCGTCGCCTCGGTGACGAAGACGAGCCGTCTCGTCGTCGTCGAGGAGGGCCCGCTGACCGGCGGCTGGGCCGGCGAGACGATCGCCCGCGTCGTCGAGCACGCGCTCGGCGACCTCGACGACGCCTGGCGGATCGCGACGCCCGACGGCCCCGTCCCGTACAGCCCGCCGTTGGAGGATGCCTTCCTGCCCGGCGCGGAGCGGATCGCGGCCGAGATCCTGGAGCGGCGATGACCCGCTTCGGCGGCAAGGTCGCGCTCGTGACCGGCGGCTCCAGCGGCGTCGGGCGCACGATCGCGGTCGCGCTTGCCGCCGGGGGCGCCGCGGTCGGCGTCGTCGGGCGCGATGCGGAGGCGCTCGCGGAGACGGTGGCGCAGGTCGAGGCGGCCGGAGGACGCGCGACGGCGATCGTCGCCGACGTCAGCGACGGCGCCGCGGTCAAGCGCGCCGTCGAGGAGGTCGTCGCCGCCCACGGCGGAATCGACCTGCTCGCGCACGCCGCCGCCGTGCTGCGGCTGGGCGCCGCTCCTGAGCTGCCCGAGAGCGACTGGGACCTCGTCTTCGACACCAACGTGAAGAGCTGCTTCCTGCTCGCCAAGCACGCCGTGCCGGCGATGCGGGCGCGCGGCGGCGGGGCGATCGTCAACGTCGCGTCCGTCTACGCGCACGCGGCCGATCCCGGCGGGGCCGCGTACGCCGCGTCGAAGGCGGCCGTCGTCGCGCTGTCGCGCACGATGGCGCTCGACCACGTCGGCGAGGGCGTGCGCGTGAACTGCGTGCTGCCCGGCTCGATGCGCACGCCGATGCTGGAGGCGGTCGCGCGCGAGCACGCGCCGGAGGACCCCGGCGCGATGCTCGCCGAGGCCGGGCGCCGGCATCCGCTCGGGCGCCTGATCGAGCCGGCGGAGGTCGCCGACCTCGTGCTCTACCTGCTCAGCGACGCCGCGACGGCGATCGTCGGCGGCGCCTACACGATCGACGGCGGCTGGCTCGGCCAGCTCGCGTCCGCCTGACCGGAGGGATCGAATGGACCTTGGACTGTCGGGACGCGTCGCCGCGATCACCGGCGCCACGAGCGGGATCGGGGCGGCATGCGCGCGGGCGCTGGCGCAGGAGGGCTGCGAGATCGTCGCGGCCGACCTGCGTCCAGCGCCCGCGGGCCAGCTGCCCGAGGGATGGCTCGCCGTCGAGGCGGACGTGGCGAGCGCCGACGGCGGGCGCCGGGTGGTCGACGCGGCGCTGGAGCGCTTCGGCCGGCTCGACGTGCTCGTCGCCTGCGCCGGGATCTACGAGACCGGCGCGCTCGACGACGTCGACGCGGACAGATGGGATCAGGTGATGGCCGTGAACCTGCGCGGCACGTTCCTCTGCGCGCAGGCCGCGATCGCCGCGATGCGCCCGCGCGGCTGGGGCCGCGTGATCACGCTCGCCTCGATCGCGGCCCGCAACGGCGGACGGCTCGCCGGCCCCGCCTACGTCGCCTCCAAGGCGGGCGTCGTCGGGCTGACCCGCTCGCTCGCGCACGCCGCGGGCCCGCACGGGATCACCGTGAACTGCGTCGCCCCGGGCGTGATCGACACGCCGATGACGGGCGTGATGGGCGACGCCGCGAAGGCGCAGCTGGCGGGCGGCACGCCGCTGCGCCGCAACGGCCGCCCGGAGGAGGTCGCGGACGTCGTCGCGATGCTCGCCTCCGAGCGGGCCGGCTTCGTGCACGGCGCGCTGGTGGACGTCAACGGCGGGCTGGCGATGGGATGACCCGAAGCTCGAGAAAGGACGCCAAGATGGAGATCTCTGCTGTCAGCCGCGGTCGTCGCGCGGTGCTCGCCGTGGCGTTGTCCGGCCTCGTCGCGGCGTTCGGCGCCTGCGGCGACGACGGCTCGTCGTCCACCTCCGGCACCGCCGGGCGGACCGCGACGGTCGCTGACGGTGAGAAGGTCACGGGCAAGCTGACGTACTGGTTCGCCCCGACCGCGCCGGCCGAGCGCGCCTGGTGGGAGAGATTCGTCGAGCGCTTCGAGCGCAGACACCCGGGCGCCGAGGTCGACCTCACGACCTACTCGACGGAGGAGTACTTCACGAAGGTGCTGGCGGCGTTCACCTCCGGTGACGAGCCGGACCTGTTCCACACCGACACCGGCGAGTACCTCGACAAGTTCGTCCGCACCGGCAAGATCGCGGCGCTGAACGACCTCGTCGACAGGGGCGACTACGCCCCGGCCAGCCTCGAGCCGCTGACGGCGCCGGACGGCGCGCTCTACGGCGTGCCGGACTACTGGTACGTGCTCGCGATGTGGGACAACGTCGACCTGCTCGCCGAGCACGGCCTCAGACCGCCGAGAACCTGGGACGAGCTGCTGGGCGTCTGCAGCGTCCTCGGCGCCGCCGGCGTCGTGCCGATCGCGTTCGGCGACGGCGGCCAGGACCAGTGGACCGCCGGCCACTGGGTCGACACGCTCATCTACCAGTACGGGGGCGCGAAGGCCGTCGCCGACGCGACCTACGGCACCGGGGGCGCGAGCTGGTCCGACGAGCCGATCGTCGAAGGCGCGAGCCGCTTCGCGGAGCTGGTCGACGCCGACTGCTTCCCGAAGGGCTTCACCGGCATGAACTACACGCAGGCATCGGCGCTGTTCCTCAGAGGCAGAGCCGGGCTGACCTTCACCGGCACCTGGTTCGCCCCGCAGATCGCGAGCGAGGCCGGCGACTTCGCGGTCGAGGTCACGCCGATGCCCGACGGGCCCGGCGCGACGCGCTCGACCGCGTCCGCCGAGGGCATCGTCGGCGGCGTCTCGGCGCTCGCCGCGACGACGAAGGCGACGGCGGCCAACCCGGCGCTCGTCGCCGCGTTCCTGAACGAGTTCGGCGCCGAGGCCGACGCGTACGCCAACGCGACCGACCAGCTCAGCGTCGCGGCCGATCCGCAGCCGAAGGGCGGCGGCCTGCAGGCGAGACTGACGCGCCTGCTGACGTCGGTCGGCGAGCTGGGCCCGGTGACCGACATCACCGTCCCCGGCATGTTGCGCGATCCCTACCTGCAGCAGGTCCAGGCGCTCAGCGCCGGTGACCTCTCACCGCAGCAGTTCGGGGACGCGATGGCAGAGATCGTCGAGCGCGAGCGCCCGAACTTCCCCTAGCCGCATCGCATCACCACGCACCACGTCCCATCGAAACGAGGAGAGAGCATGAGCACGATCGAAGAGATCGCGCGCGTCTACTGGCAGGCTGAGGAGTCGCGCGATCCTGATCGGATCGTCGAGTTCTTCAGCCCCGACGCGACCTGGGTCGGGCCCGGCGTCAACCTGCGCGGCCACGAGCAGATCCGCGGCTTCTACGCCGCCAGCGCCGCGGCGTTTCCGCGGCTGGAGGTCGAGCTCGGGCGCGTGATGGGAACCGACGAGGAGGCCGCGATCGAGTGGAGCGCCGTCTTCGGCGACGGCGCCGGCAACCGCCGCGGCCTCGCGGGCGTGAACCTGATGCGCACCGACGGCGAGCGGATCGTCTCGCTGACGACCTATCACGACCCGTCCTCCTTGGCCGACCCCGTCGCCGCGGCGCGGTTCGCCGGGCGCCGTGTGCTCGTGACCGGCGCGGCCGGCGGCATCGGCGCGGCGACCGCGCGGCGGTTCGTCGAGGAGGGCGCCTTCGTCACCGGTGTCGACGTCGACGGCGACGGGCTCGCGCGCCAGCGCGACGCGCTCGGCGAGCGCTTCACGCCGCTGGTGGCGGACATCACCGACACGGCGGCTCAGGCGCAGATGATCGCCGCGGCCGCGGGTCCCGACGGCGCGCTCGACGTGCTCGTCAACAACGCCGCGGTCTTCCTGCTCGGCGGGCTCGACGCGACCGAGGAGCAGTGGCGCCGCACGCTCGACGTCAACCTGCTCGCGCCGGCGCAGCTGGTCGCGCTGGCCGCCGACGCGCTGGGCCGCTCCGCCCATCCGGCGGTCGTCAACGTCGCCAGCATCTCCGGCCACGTCGCGCAGGCGAACCGCTGGACCTACAACGCGAGCAAGGGCGGGGTGCTGGAGCTGACGCGCTGCCAGGCGCTCGACCTCGCCCCGCGCGGGGTGCGCGTCAACAGCGTCAGCCCCGGGTTCATCTGGACCGACGTGCTCGACCGCGGCGCCGGCGGCGACCGCGAGCGCTGGGAGAAGGTGTGGGGCTCCTACTGCCTGCTGCAGCGCTGCGCCGAGCCCGAGGAGGTCGCGGAGGCGATCGCGTTCCTGGCGTCCGACGCCGCCTCGTTCGTCACCGGCGCGGACCTGCCCGTCGACGGCGGCCTGCTGGCGACGAGCGCCGAGGGCACCGCGGCGCACGAGTTCGCCTCCTAGGGAGCGCTGGACGATGACCGCCCTCCCGTTCGTCGACACGCACCTGCACTTCTGGGACCTGGAGCGGTTCCACTATCCATGGCTCGCGGACTTCCCCGAGCTGGCCTCCGACTACCTCCCCGGCGACCTGCTCGCGGAGGTCGCCGACCGCGAGCCGGCCGCGCTGGTGCACGTGCAGGCCGAGGTCGATCACGCGCTCGATCCGGTGCTGGAGACGGAGTGGATCGCCGGCCTCGCGGATGCGCTGGGGCCGGCGCTGCCGCCGCTGGTGCACGTCGCCTACGCCGACCTGCGGGCCGCCGGCCTCGACCGTCTGTTGGAGCGCCACTGCGCGCATCAGATCGTGCGCGGGATCCGGCAGGAGGTCTGGTTCGACCCGGCCTCCACGCGCGCCGACGTCCCGCGCGAGAACATGTTGGCGGACCCGGCGTGGGCTGCCGGCCTGGCACGGCTGCCCGCGCATGACCTGTCGTTCGACCTGCTCGCCTGGCCGCACCAGCTGGCGCAGGCGGCCGACGTCTGCGCGGCGGTGCCCGACCTGCGGGTCGTCGTCGACCACACCGGCCTGCCGCCGGCGGAGGAGGGGGCCGACCTGCAGGTCTGGCGCGATGGCCTCCGCCGCTTCGCCGCGGTTGTGCCGCGGTCGGTCCTGAAGCTCTCCGCGATGGCGTTCGTCTCGCCCACGTGGACCGTCGAGACGGTCGCGCCTCGCGTACGCGAGGCGATCGAGATCTTCGGCGCGGACCGCTGCATGTTCGGCAGCAACTTCCCGGTCGATCGCAGCTGCGCCTCCTACGACGGCCTGTGGTCCGCATACGAGCAGATCGCCGGCGAGGCCAGTCCCGCCGAGCGCTCCGCGCTCTTCTCCGAGACCGCTCTGCGGGCGTATCGGATCGATCCGCATACATCACAACTTGATAGATAGATCACAGTGAGATACATTCACCCCGTGTCAACCGGTGCGAGAGAGGTCTGGATCGACGAACGCCAGCGCGCGCTTCCGGCGCGCCCGTGGCGCAAGATCCACCTCGACTTCCAGATGGACGCGGCAGTTGGCGAGGTCGGCGCGCGGTTCGATCCCGACGCCTTCGCGGCGACGCTGCAAGCCGCGCACGTCGATGCCGTCGTGCTGTGCGCGAAGAACACCTACGGCTACGCGTTCTTCCCGAGCGAGGCCGGCCCGGTGCATCCGGGCCTGGTCGCGCCGAACCTCGTCGGCCGTCAGGCCGCGGCCGCTCGCGCGGCGGGCATCAAGGCGTACGCGTACCTGTCGATCGGCTGGGACGAGTACGCCGCCGAGCGTCATCCGGAGTGGCTCGCGTTCAAGCGCGACCGCACCAGCTACCTGCCGCAGCTCGGCGAGTCGCCGATGTGGTCGGCGCTGTGCATGTCGCACCCCGCCGTCGCCGAGCGCGCGATGGCGCAGACGAGCGAGCTGCTGCGGCACGCCGAGGTCGACGGCGTCTGGTTCGACATGGTCTATCCGATCGCGGGCGAGTGCTTCTGCTGGCGCTGCCTCGAGCAGCTGCGCGACGCGGGCCTCGACCCGCTCGACGAGGCGGTCCAGCGCCAGCACAAGAGCGAGCTGCACGCGTCACTGCTGCGGCGGCTCGCCGCCCACGTGCGCGGCATCGATCCGGCGTTGCAGGTCGAGTACAACACGCTCGCCGTGCTCGGCGTCGGCGACCGCCTCGACGCCGTCGACAACATCGACATCGAGGCGCTGCCGACGGGCGGCTGGGGCTACGGCTACTTCCCGCTGCATGCGCGCTACGCGCGCACGCTGGGCCGCTCCGTCTACGGGATGAGCGGCCGCTTCCACACGGCGTGGGGCGACTACGGCGGGCTCAAGCATCCGACGCAGCTGCGCACCGAGCTGGCCGGCATCGTCGGGCAGGCGGTTCGCTGCGACATCGGCGATCAGCCGCTGCCGACGGCCGGCCTCGACGCGGCGACCTACGCGACGATCGGCGAGGCGTACGCGGAGATCGAGCGGCTGGAGCCGTGGCTGGAGGGCGCCGTGCCGGCGACCGAGGCGGCGATCGTCGTCGACGGTCCGCCGCTGGCGCATCTCGCCGACCTCGGGGGCACGGAGTTCCCGGCCGCGCACGCGGCCGCGATCGGCGGGCTCGCGAAGCTGATGGCGGAGTGCCAGCTGCAGTTCGACGTGGTCGACGTCGCGCAGGCGTTCGAGCGCTACCGGCTCGTCGTGCTGCCGGACTCGCTCGAGGTCGACGAGGCGCTCGCCGCACGGCTGACGGCGTACCTGGCTGACGGCGGGGCGGTGATCGCGTCGCACCGCGCGCTGCGCGCGAGCGGGACCGACGAGCTGTGGCCGGCGGCGCTGCGCGGCGCCTACCGCGGCGCTTCGCCGTTCCAGCCGGCATTCACCCGGCTCGACGGCGACTTCGCGACCGAGCTGCCGCGCTACGCCGACTACGACTTCGCGCTCTACGGCGAGGCAGACCGCTGGGAGGTCGCGGCGGCGGACGACGTCGTCGTGCTGGGGCGCTTGGGGGAGGCGCGCTTCCAGCGTTGGCAGGAGGGGTGGCAGTCGGCGCCCCCGCAGGACCGCACGCGGTTCGCGACGATCGTGCAGGCAGGAGGACTTGGGGCGTTCTGCTTCCCGATCGGCGCGAGCTACTTCGATCACAGCTACTGGATCTACCGGGAGCTGTTTCGCCGCATGGTCGCGCGGCTGCTGCCACAGCAGCTGGTGCAGGTCTCGGCGCCGCAGAGCGCCGAGGTGACGGTTACGCACCAGGCCGCCACCGCGCAGCGGGGTGAGCGCTGGATCGTGCATGTCGTCAACTACTCGCCGTTGCGGCGGGGCAGAGGCGGCATCGAGTACGTCGAGGATCCGATCCCGCTGCACGACGTCGGCATCGCGCTGGCGATCGACGGACCGATCGAGCGTGTCTACGACGCACGCACCGATGCGGCGCTCGCGCTCAGCTACGAGGCGGGCCGGTGGTACGCCCGCGTGGCGCGCGTGCCGATCGCCGCGACCGTCGTCTTTGAAGCACCACGGCAGTAACCCACTTCTTCCGAGGAGAAAGCGCCCCATGGCACGAGGTACGAAGAACTGGCGGCAGGTCGTCGCCGCAGCCGGGCTGGTCCTGACGATGGGAGCGGTCGCGGCGTGCGGCAGCGGCTCGTCCGACGACGACGGCAAGACGTCCGCCGCGACGACGTCGGCGAGCAGCGACGTCAGCGGGACGCTCACCTTCTACAACTTCCTGCCCGAGGGCAACGAGGGCAGATGGTGGGACAGATTCGTCGCCGACTTCGAGCAGAGATACCCGGACGCGAAGGTCGACGTCACGCGCTACTCGACCGAGGACTACTGGACCAAGACGCTCGCGGCCTTCTCCTCCGGTGACGAGCCCGACGTCTTCATCCCCAACGCCGGCGAGGACCTCGACAAGTACATCCGTGCCGGCAGAATCGCGGCGCTGGAGGAGATCGTCGACGTCGACGCCTACAACCCGTCGACGCTGGAGCCGTTCAAGGACAGAGCCGGGCACCTCAACGGCGTCCCGATCTACTCCTACATCATCCTCGGCTGGGCCAACGAGGACCTGCTCGCCGAGCACGGCGTCAGCGTCCCGAGAACGTGGGACGAGCTGCTCGCCGCCTGCGGCAGACTGAGCGCGGCGGGTGTCACGCCGCTGGCGATGGGCAACGCCGGCCAGGATCAATTCACCACCGGCCAGCTGCAGGACGCGCTGCTCTACCAGCTCGGCGGCGCGGGCACGACGCGCGACGCCGCCTACGGCACCGACGACGTCAGCTGGACCGACGACAACTTCGTCAGCGGCGCCGAGCAGATGAAGGCGCTGATCGACGCGAGATGCTTCCCGAAGGGCTTCACCGGGATGAACTACTCGCAGATGACGAACCTGTTCGCCCAGGGCAAGGCGGCGATGACCTTCACCGGCTCGTGGTTCGCCGACCAGGTCGAGAGCTCCGGAGCGAGATTCAGAACGGCCGTCTTCCCGCTGCCCGACGCGCCCGGCGCGACGCACTCGACCGAGCGACTCGAGGGCATCCTCGGCGGCGTCAATGGCCTCGCCGCATCGGCGAAGGCGGCGGAGAAGAACCCGGCGCTGGTCGCCGCGTTCCTCGACTCGTTCGGGGACGTCGTCGACGACTACGCCAACACCAACAGCCAGCTCAGCGTCGCGGCCGATCCGAGACCGCAGGGCAGCGCGCTGCAGAGAAGCCTGTCGGAGGTCTTCAGCTCCGCCAGAGAGATCGCGCCGGTCAGCGACACGATCCTGCCCTCGACGCTGAGAGGCGAGTACAACGGCAGCGTCGTGGCGCTCACGTCCGGTGAGCTGACGCCCGAGGAGTGGGCGAAGGCGATGGCCGAGACGAGCGAGCGAGAGCGGCCGAACTTCCCCGAGCTCGGCTGAGCGGCAGAGGATCTGCGAGCGGCGCAATGTCTGAGATGTCGAACGCAAGCGGTGTGGTGCGGATGCGGCGGTCGCGGTGGCGGCCCCGCTCAGCATCGATCATCAAAGTGGCGATGGTCACGCCGGCGATGGCGCTGTTCCTCGTCTTCTACGTGGCGGCGGTCGTCTTCGGCATCGCGCTGAGCTTCTTCCGCTGGAACGGGCTGGAGCCGAGAAGATTCGTCGGCTTCGAGAACTACAAGCAGCTGTTCGTCGACGATCCCGTCTTCTTCACGAACGTGAAGGTGACGCTGATCGTCGTCGGCGCCTGCCTGATCTGCATCCTGCCGCTGGCGCTGCTGCTGGCGGTCTGCCTGTCGGGCAGAGGGCGGCTGCTGCCGCTGTTCCGCTGGATCCTGTTCCTGCCGGTCGTGATCCCGCTGGCGGCGACGGCGCTGCTGTGGGCGGAGATCTTCAACCCGGCCGGCGGCGTCGCGAACGAGTTCCTCGGCGTCTTCGGGATCGGCGAGGTGACGTGGCTGGGGGACAAGAACGCGGCGCTGTGGGCGTTGATCCTCGTCTCGGTCTGGAGCATCCTCGGCCTGCACGTGGTGATCCAGCTGTCGGCGCTGTCGGCGATCCCGACGGAGCTGAAGGAGGCGGCGCGACTGGAGACGCCGTCGGTGTGGAAGATCTTCCGCCACGTCGTCTTCCCGCTGCTGCGCGACAGCCTGACGGTGTCGGCCGCGCTGGTGATCACCGGCTCGTTCGTCTTCTTCACCAGCCTCGCGTTCATCATGACCCGCGGCGGGCCGGTCCACTCGACCGAGGTGCTCGGCCTGCGCGCGTACCTGGAGGGCTTCGCGGGGCTGAACTTCGGCCGTGCCTGTGCGATCACGGTGATAACGATGCTGATGACGATCGTGCTGGTCGGCACGACGCTGCTCATCGGCTCACGACGACGAGTCGAGTATTAAGTGACTACTGAACAGCAGACGCTCGCGCGCCCGCCGGCGCAGCAGGCGCCACGCCCGCTCCCGGCCGTCGCGCAGACCAGCCGCGCCGGGCGCAGATGGCTGCGCGAGACGGCGCGCTACGCGATCCTGATCGTCGCGAGCGCCGCCTCGCTCTATCCCGTGCTGTGGATGCTGACCGTCGCGATGAAGACGAAGGCGGAGTACACGCAGCACCCGATGAGCCTGCCGCAGTCGCTCAACTTCGACAACTTCGCGGCGGTGCTCGGCAACGACGACGTGCTGCGCTATGTGCTCAACAGCGTCATCGTCGTCGGCGCCGCCGTGCCGCTGGTGACGTTCACCTCCGTGCTGGCCGGCTACGCGCTGGCGCGGCTGTGGGGGCGGGGCGGCTTCGTGATCCTGTTCGTCTTCCTCTTCAGCGAGCTGGTCCCGATCTCGATCCTCGCGATCCCGCTGCTGCTGACAGTCAAGGAGGTCGGCGTCGAGAACGGCGCGCTGCGCCTGATCTGCGTCTACTCGGTCCTGATGATGGGCTTCGCCGTGCTGCTGACGCGGGCGTTCTTCCGCGCGATCCCGGAGGAGCTGCGCGAGGCGGCGCGGCTCGACGGCTGCAGCGAGTTCGGCGTCTTCTGGCGCATCATGGTCCCGCTGGCGCGCTCGCCGATCACGTTGATCGCGGTGATCACGTTCATCGTGCTGTGGAACGAGCTGTTCCTCGCCGTCGTGCTGCTCGACAGCGCGGCCGGCCGCACGCTGCCGCTCGGGCTGACCGAGTTCCGCGGCCGCTACTCGACCGACTGGCCGACGGTCTCGGCGGCGCTGCTGCTGAGCGCGCTGCCGACGATGGTGCTCTACGCCGCGTTCCAGAGCCGGATCGCGAATCAGTTCTCGCGCAGCACGACGCGCGAATAAAGGAGAAGGACGATGGCGAGCATTCGCTTCGATGGTGTGACCAAGCGCTACAAGGACGGCACCCTGGCCGTCGACGACCTGCGGCTCGACATTCCCGACGGTGAGTTCCTCATCCTCGTCGGGCCCTCCGGCTGCGGGAAGACGACGGCGCTGCGGATGCTCGCCGGGCTCGAAGAGATCAGCGAAGGCGAGATCGTGCTCGGCGACCGCGTCATCAACGACGTCGAGCCCGGCGACCGCGACGTCGCGATGATCTTCCAGAACTACGCGCTGTTCCCGCACATGACCGTCTACGACAACATGGCGTTCCCGCTGCGGATGCGCAGAGTGGCGAAGAAGGAGGTCGCCGAGGGCGTCAGAGCGGCCGCGCAGCTGCTGGGGCTCGGCGAGCTGCTGAGACGGCGGCCGAACCAGCTGTCGGGCGGTCAGCGCCAGCGCGTCGCGATGGGGCGGGCGATCGTCCGTCAGCCGGCGGCGTTCCTGATGGACGAGCCGCTGTCGAACCTCGACGCGAAGCTGCGCACGCAGATGCGCGGCGAGCTCGCGCGCATGCACCGCCGGCTCGGCACGACGACGCTGTACGTGACGCACGACCAGACCGAGGCGATGACGCTCGGCTCGCGCGTGGCGGTGATGCGCAACGGCATCGTGCAGCAGGTCGGCGCGCCGCAGGAGCTGTATCGCAACCCGGCGAACGCGTTCGTCGCGCGCTTCATCGGCTCGCCGCCGATGAACGTGATGCGCGGGGCGCTGGAGGACGGACGGCTGCGGGTCACCGGGCAGGAGGACGGCGCCGGGGTCGACGTCGGCGGGCGCTGGCCGGGACAGACGCGCGAGGTGCTCGTCGGGATCCGGCCGGAGGACTGGCGGCTCGGCGCCGAGCCGGCGCCGGGCGAGGCGCTGACCCTGCGGGGAGAGGTCGAGGTCGTCGAGGAGCTGGGCGCCGAGACGATCGTCTACTTCCGCCACGCCGCCGCCGCCGTCGACGTGGCGGGTGAGGACGACGGCATCGGCGAGACGTTCGCCGCGCGCTCGGAGGGCGGCGGGCGACTGCCGGCGCCCGGCGACCGCGTCGCGTTTCACGCATCCGCATCCGCGCTGCACGTCTTCGACGCGGGCACCGGCGAGGCGGTCGCGGCGCCGCTGCACGCCGCGTCTCCGGCGGCCTGAGCGCGGGCGACGCGCGATGAGCGTCCTCGCCCCGCCGCGCACGAGACCGCCGGCCGCGCGATGACCGTGCTCGGGCGGTCGGTGCAGCTGGGGCGCAAGACGCTCTACGACGTGATCGGCGTGATCGCGTCCTCGCCCGACCTCGATCGCGTGCTCGACGGGATCGTCGACGTGTTGTCGAGAGCGACCCGGTCGCACGCCTGCTTCGTCTACCTGCGTGACGGTGAGCGCCTGCGGCTGCAGGCGGCCTCGGCCGTCTACTCGCATGTCGTCGGCAGCGTCGAGTTCGGCGTCGAGGAGGGGATCAGCGGGTGGGCGGTGCGCAGCAACCGCTCGGTCTTCGTGCGCGATGGCGCGCTCGCCGATCCGCGCAACCACTACGTGCGCGAGCTGGAGGAGGAGCGCTTCCAGTCGATGGCGGCGATCCCGATCCCATCGCGCGGCGGGACGGTGCTCGGCGTGATCGTGTTGCACACGATCGCGCCGCGCGAGTTCGACGAGGCGACGATCGGGCTGCTGGAGCACGCCGCGCCGCTGGTCGCCGGCGTGATCGAGAACGCGCAGCTGTACGCCGACGCGCGTCGGCGCGTCGCGGCCCTGACACTGCTGACCACGCTGAGCGAGCGAATCGCGGGCGCGCGCTGCCGCGAGGAGCTGCATGAGATCGCCGAGGCGGGCGTCCGCGAACTGCTGCGCTGCAGCGAGGTGCGGCTGCACGAGTCCCATGACGGCCGCCGTGGGCCCGCGCTCGCCGCCGCCGAGGCGGCGGCGCAGGTCCTGAGCGTCCCGGTGACGGCGGGGGAGGAGCAGCTCGGTGTGCTCGTCGCGACCGCCGAGCACGGCTTCGAGCCGGATGCCGAGGAGCTGCTGCGCGCGGTCGGCAACCAGCTCGCGTTGGCGCTCAGGACCGCCGAGCTGATCGAGCGGCTGACCGAGGAGAACGTGGTGCGCGACCTGTTCGCCGCGTTCGAGCATGGCCGCGTCGCGGAGGCGGAGTCGCTCGCGCTGCGGGCGCGCTGCGGGCTGGACCGCTCCTACGTGGTCGTGCAGGTCGTGCCGACGGCACGGCCGCGCAGCTCGTGGCAGCAGCAGGCGGAGCGCTGCGAGGCAGGTCTGCGTCGTCAGATCCCCGGCGCGCTCTGCCATGCCGACGGCGAGCGCGTCCGCGCGCTGCTGCCGCTTCCGGCTGGCGGCGCCAGCGGCGAGCTGGCCGCGCTCGACGCGGCGCTCGCCCGGCTGGGCACGGCGCATGCGGTGGCGATCGGCCGCAGTGACGTGCACCGCTCGGCGACCGCCGGCGGCGGGAGCCTGCAGGAGGCGGGAGACGCGGCGTGCGTCGCCGCCGCGCTCCTGCATGAGGGTGGCGCGCGTGCCTACGCGCAGCTCGGCGCGTACCGCTACCTCGTGCACCTGGCGGCCGCCGACGGCCCCACCGATCGGTACGTCGAGGCGGTCGGCACGATCGCCGCCTACGATCGCCGGCGCGGCAGCGAGCTGGTCGCGACGCTGGAGCAGTATCTCGCCAGCAGCCGCAGCGTCACGGAGACGGCGCGGGCGCTGACGGTGCACCCGAACACACTGCGCCGCCGGCTGGAGCGGATCGAGCTGCTGACCGGCCTGACGCTCCCCGGCGCCGACCTGCTCGCGCTCGAGCTGGCCGTCAAGCTCACGCGCCTGCGCGCCGGGATGGCGGCGGGCGGCGCCGCCGGAGAGCTCACGCGGCCGCGCGCAGCCAGTCGACCGCCGCGCTCCTGAAGCGCGTGATCCCCTTGTAGTCGACGAGGTCCTGCGGCAGCTCGTCGAGCACCTCGGCGGTGCGCCGCCGCCACGGCTCGACCAGCGCCAGCTCGCGCAGCGACAGCAGGTAGGAGCGGATCACGAACAGGACCGCGCCGGACTCCGCCAGGCGCACGAGATGCTGCACCTCGACGCGCAGGTGCAGGCGCGCGCCGACGTCGTCGCCGAGCACCACCTGCGAGCGGTCGGGACCCCACTCGGGATATGTCTCGGTCGCGGTGTCGAGCCGCCGGTCGACCGTCATCGTCCAGTTCGTGCGGCGGTACGGGTGGCCGAGCTGCAGCCGCAGCAGGAACTGCTGCGCGCGCGGGATGATCCCCTCGACGTGGATGCGCGGGACGGGACCGTGCACTTCCAGAAAGCTCATGCCGACGTCGAAGCCGAGCGACCAGTCCGCCGCGAACGTGACGAGGCCGGCATCGGCGAACAGCTGCTGCTCACGCTGGTCGAGCAGCACGAGATCCTCCTGCAGCTGGTCGCCGACGAAGCGCAGCGGCTCGCACGGGAGCGTGTCGTCGTCCCCGAAGACGAAGCGCTGCTCGACCTCCGCCAGCTCGTTGACCCAGTGCCAGGCGCCGTTGCGCTCGCGCCGCAGCCGCATCTGCCCGGGCCGCGCCAGTGCCAGCTCCTGCAGGCCCAGCAGCAGCGTGTCCCAGGCGGCGACGCGCATGTGCGGCAGCACGATGCAGCGGGTCGGGTCGCGCGCGAGGATCCGCGCACGCTCGGCCAGCTCGTCGCGGTAGTCGCCGTCGACGTCGACGATCGTCGCGCCCCAGCCGCCGGCCTCCGTCGTGCGCACGGCGCGGGCCGGCTCGATGTTCGTGCTGTAGCGGTACGTGTCGGCCGCGAACGGGAACGGGAAGCCGCGCACCCGGTCGGGCAGCGTCGTCGTTTGGGTCACAGGTCCAGCTCCAGTTCGTCGTCTTCGGCGCGCGAGACGCAGCACATGACGCTGTCGCCCGCGAGCCGCTCGGGGCCACTGAGGTAGAGGTCGCGATGCTCGGGCCGACCGGCGCGCACGCCGACCCGGCACTCGCCGCAGACGCCCTGGCGGCAGAGGCTGGAGACCGGGGCGCCGACCGCCTCCAGCGCCTCCAGCAACGTCACCCCCGACGGCACGCGCAAGCGCGTTCCGCTGCGCGCGAGCACGGCGGTGAACGGCCGGCCGGGGCTCAGCTCGTCGGCCGAGAAGCGCTCGCTGTGCAGCCGCCCCTCGGGCCAGCCGGCGGCGCGCGCGGCGGCGAGCACCGTCTCACTCATCGCGCCCGGTCCGCAGACGTAGAGGTGGGTGCCGAGCGGCTGCGCCGTCAGCTCCTGCGTGAGTCGCTCGCCGAGGTCGGCGCCGCGGCGGAAGCGGGACAGGCGGTCGCCGCACAGCCGCTCCAGCTCGGGCACGTGCGTGGCGGCGTCGCGGCGGTGGGCGTAGAGCAGCGTGAAGGGGTCGCCCCAACGGCGGGCCGCGCGCACGTGCGAGAGGATCGGCGTGATCCCGATGCCGCCCGCGACGAACAGGTGCTTGCGCGCCGAGCGCGCGGGCGCGAAGGCGCTGCGCGGCGGCGAGACGACCAGCTGGTCGCCGTCGCCGAGCCGCTCGTGCAGCCAGCGCGAGCCGCCGGCGCCCTCGACGTCGAGGCGGACGGAGATGGCGTAGTGGTCGGGCGCGTCGGTGGGGCCGGTCAGCGAGTAGGCGTTGCGCCGTCCGCCGCACTCGACGACGACGTGGCTGCCCGGCGTGAAGCTCGGCAGCGCGTGGCCGCGCGGATCGACGAGCCGGATCGCGCGAACGGCAGGCGTCAGCCGCTCGATCCGCTCGACGCGCAGGACCAGGCGCTCGTCGCGGACGTCGCTCATCGCGGCTCCTCGGCGTCGGCCATGAAGCCCATGTAGGCGCCGAGCCGGCGCGAGACGTGGTGGTAGACGAGCAGCGTGCGACCGCAGCCGGTGCAGCCGACCTCGTCACCGACCGCGGTCGCGTGCTCGGCGATCGTGCGGCAATGGGTGCACCAGACGCGCCGCCGTGTCGCGCTGGTCACGTGCTGGCGCACCTCCTCGCCGAGCGCGCCGGCGGCGACCGCCTCGGCGCGCAGGCGCAGCAGATCGAGCTCGGGTCCGGCCAGCATCAGCCGCCAG
Source organism: Conexibacter stalactiti (assembly GCF_033542075.1). NCBI lineage: Bacteria > Bacillati > Actinomycetota > Thermoleophilia > Solirubrobacterales > Conexibacteraceae > Conexibacter > Conexibacter stalactiti. The sequence continues at coordinate 16,895 of NZ_JAWSTH010000012.1, read as the reverse complement.
CCGACCGTCGCGTGCCGCAGCTGCTCGCGCAGCGCCTCGACGACGCGCGCGTCAGCGGTCTCGCCATGCGCACTCCACAGCGGCGTTCGCGCCTGCCGCGTCGCATCCGCCCAGCCCCGCGCGACGTCTCGACCGGTGTCACCGATCGAGACGATCGCGATCCTCCGCGCCCCCGGATCGACGCGGGGCAGCTCGGCCCAGCGCGGAACGCTCGTGTGTCGCTCGCTCACCATCGCGACGCCTCAGTAGAGCTGCAGGTAGCGGTCGAGCTCCCACTGCGTGATCTGCTCCTGCGCGCGCGTCCACTCCGCCCGCTTGACGCCGACGAAGTAGTCGAGGTAGTCACCCTTCGCGTTGCTGCCGAGCGCGGCGCGCAGCACGTCGTCGCGCTCCAGCTCGCGCGTCGCGTCGAGCAGGTTGGCGGGCAGCACGTCGATCCCGCGCGCGACACGCTCCTGCTCGGACAGCTCGTGCAGGTTCAGCGAGCCGGTCGGCGCGCCGGGGTCGAGCTCGTTCTCGATCCCGTCGAGGCCGGCCGCGAGCAGCGCAGTCGCCGCCAGGTACGGGTTGCAGGAGCCGTCGACGGTGCGGTCCTCGATGCGCCCGGGACCGGGGATCCGCAGCATCTGCGTGCGGTTGTTGGCGCCGTAGCTGATGTGGACTGGTGCCCACGCCGAGCCGCTGCGCGAGCCGACGACGAGCCGCTTGTACGACGTCACGGTCGGCGCGGTCAGGCCGATATACGCCTTCGCGTGCGCCTTCAGGCCGCCGAGGAAGCGGTAGGCGGTGGGGGAGAGGCCGAGGCCGTTGGGATCCTCGTCGAGCGGCGCCTCGAAGACGTTGACGCCGTCCTTCCACAGGCTCATGTGGAAGTGGCAGCCGTTGCCGGTCAGGTGCGCGAACGGCTTCGGCATGAAGGTCGCGATCAGGCCGCGCTCCTGCGCGATCGACTCGACCATGTAGCGGAAGAAGATCGCGCGGTCGCAGGTCGTGAGCGCGTCGGCGAAGCCGAAGTTCTGCTCGAACTGGCCGTTGGCGTCCTCGTGGTCGGTCGCGTAGTTGTCCCAGCCGAGCGCGTCGATGTGGCGCGCGACGTCGCCGACGAAGTCGAGGTTGCGCGTCAGCGCGCGCATGTCGTAACAGGGCTGCTCCAACGTGTCGAGCGCGTCGGCCGGCTCGATCCCGCCGTCGGCTCTGCGGCGCACGAGGAAGTACTCCAGCTCCGCGCCGATCTTGAACTCGTAGCCGAGCGCGGCCGCGCGCGCCAGCTGCCGTCTGAGGATCGTGCGCGGGCAGTAGCCCCACGGCTCGCCGAGCACGTGCACGTCGCACGCCATCCGCGCGATCTCCGGGCGCCACGGCAGCGGCGTGAAGCTCGACGCGTCGGGCATCGCCTCGAGATCCGGATCGTTGGGCGTCTGCCCGATGTCGCCGGCCGCCGCGCCGGCGAATCCGGCGCCGTCGTCGAACAGGCCGTCGAGATGGTGGGCGGGCACGAGCTTGGCGTTCGGCTTGCCGTGCATGTCGACGAACTGCGCGAAGACGAACTCGACGCCGCGCTCGCGCACGTAGGCGGTCACCTCCTCGCGGGTGCGCGGCAACGGCCCGGCCGGGAGGTGGCCGTTCGTCGTCGGCGAGGGCAACGCGTTGGTGGTCGGCACAGTCGTTCGGCTCCTTGGGATGGTGCGTCCATCAAACGCGACGCCTCGCTGCCGGGGAAGGTGCAGATCAGCCACATCGGGCGGTCGAACTCTGGCCGCCTCGGCCATGGGAGCGGGGCCGGGGCAAACCTAGATTGACCCTCGACATGTGTGGAATCGTCGGTCTCTACAGCAAGGCCCCCGGCGTCGGCGAACAGCTCGGCGCCCACCTCTCGCGGATGCTCGTCGAGATGGGCAGTCGCGGCCCCGACAGCGCGGGCGTCGCGATCTACCGTGACCCGGTCGACGCCGGCTTCGCGAAGCTCTCGCTGCACGCACCGGGCGAGGAGACGGTCGACTGGGACGGCGTCGAGGCAACGCTCGCGGCCCGGTTCGGCAGCGCGCGGACGCGACTCGCCGGCCCGCGGCACGCCTGCGTCACGGTCTCGGCGGAGGCCGGAGAGCTGCAGCGCTGGGCCGCCGCGGCCTTCCCGTCGCTGCGCACGATGAGCGCGGGCAGCGCGATCGAGATCATCAAGGAGGCGGTCGCGCCGGCCGAGTTCGCGCGCCGCTTCGCGCTCGACGAGCTGCGCGGCAGCCACGCGCTCGGCCACACGCGGATGGCGACCGAGAGCCGCGTCACGACCGAGGGCTCACACCCGTTCTCGACCGGCGCCGACCTCTGTCTCGTGCACAACGGCTCGCTCTCCAACCACAACCGCCTGCGCCGCGTGCTGCGGCGCGAGGGGATCGCGTTCCAGACCGAGAACGACTCGGAGGTCGCCGCGGGCTACCTCAGCTGGCGGATGCGCGAGGGCGCGACGCTGGAGCAGGCGCTGGAGGGCTGCCTCGACGACCTCGACGGCTTCTACACGTTCGCGGTCGGTACGGTCGACGGCTTCGCGGTGCTGCGCGACCCGATCGCCTGCAAGCCGGCGGTGATGGCCGAGACCGACGACTGGGTCGCGATGGCATCCGAGTACCGCGCGCTGGCGCTGCTGCCGGGCGCCGAGGACGCGACCGTGTGGGAGCCCGAGCCGGGCCGCGTCTACTCGTGGGGCAAGGAGCTGGTCGCATGAGCACGATGGCGCTCACGACGTTCGACCTCGCCGCCGAGCCTCTGCGCGCGCTCAACGAGCGCTTGCAGGCGCAGGACGGGCCGTCGCAGTGGCGGGTCCTCAATCCCGGCGGGCGCCACAACGTCGCCGTCGGGCTCGACGCCGAGCTGGAGGTCGAGCTCGACGGTCACGTCGGCTACTACTGCGCCGGCATGAACCAGCGCGCGACCGTGCGCGTGCGCGGCAGCGCCGGCACCGGCGTCGCCGAGAACATGATGTCCGGCCGCGTGCTGGTCGACGGCGACGTGAGCCAGTCGGCGGCGGCGAGCGCCCACGGCGGCCTGCTCGTCGTGCGCGGAAATGCGTCGGCGCGCTGCGCGATCTCGCTGAAGGGCGCCGATGTGGTGGTGCGGGGGTCGGTCGGTCACATGGGCGCGTTCATGGCGCAGCGGGGCCGGTTGGTGGTCTGTGGTGATGCCGGCGATGCGCTTGGTGACTCGTTGTATGAGGCGAGGTTGTATGTGCGCGGCTCGGTCGCCTCGCTTGGCGCCGACTGCGTCGAGAAGGAGCTGCGCGAGGAGCACCTCGCGGAGCTGCGCGAGCTGCTCGCGGCGGCCGAGGTCGACGACGCCGACGCGGAGGAGTTCCGTCGCTATGGGACGGCGCGCGAGCTGTACACGTTCAAGCCCGACGACGCGGGGAGCTACCGATGAGCCTGCGCGAATCGGCGACGTTCGACCGTGCTGCGATCGCTGAGATCCAGCGTGCCGCGCGGACGGGGATCTACGACATCCGCGGCGGCGGCGCCAAGCGCAGGGTCCCGCACTTCGACGACCTGCTGCTGCTCGGCGCCAGCGTCTCGCGCTATCCGCTGGAGGGCTACCGCGAGCGCTGCGCGACCGACGTGACGCTCGGCACGCGCTTCGCGAAGCGGCCGCTGGAGCTGAAGATCCCGGTCACGATCGCGGGGATGAGCTTCGGTGCGCTCTCGGCGCAGGCGAAGGAGTCGCTTGGCCGCGGCGCCTCGGCGATGGGGACGAGCACGACGACCGGTGATGGCGGCATGACGGCGGAGGAGCGGGGCCATTCCGACTTGCTCGTCTATCAGCTGTTGCCGTCGCGCTACGGGATGAACCCCGATGACCTGCGCCGTGCGGACGCGATCGAGGTCGTGATCGGGCAGGGCGCCAAGCCGGGCGGTGGCGGGATGTTGATGGGGCAGAAGATCTCCGATCGCGTCGCGCAGATGCGTGACCTGCCGCGCGGGATCGATCAGCGCAGCGCCTGCCGTCATCCCGATTGGACGGGTCCTGACGATCTCGAGATCAAGATCGAGGAGCTGCGCGAGATCACCGGTTGGGAGAAGCCGATCTTCGTCAAGGTCGGCGCGTCGCGCACGTATTACGACGTCGCGTTGGCGGTCAAGGCCGGCGCTGACGTGGTCGTGCTCGACGGGATGCAGGGCGGCACGGCGGCGACGCAGGACGTCTTCATCGAGCATGTCGGGATCCCGCTCCTGGCCGCGATCCCGCAGGCCGTCGAGGCGTTGCAGGAGCTGGGGATGCACCGCGAGGTCCAGCTCGTCGTCTCCGGCGGGATCCGTTCGGGCGCCGATGTCGCGAAGGCGCTGGCGCTCGGCGCCGACGCCGTCGCGGTCGGGACCGCCGCGCTGGTCGCGCTCGGCGACAACGCGCCGGAGCTGGATGCGGAGTACGCCCAGCTCGGCTCTGCCGCCGGTTACTACGACGACTGGCACGAGGGGCTGGACCCGGCCGGGATCCTGACGCAGGACCCGGCGCTGGCGGCCCGTCTGGACCCCGAGCTGGGCGGCCGGCGGCTGGCGAACTACCTGCGCACGCTGGTGCTGGAGACGCAGACGCTGGCGCGCGCGTGCGGCAAGTCGCACGTCCACAACCTCGAACCGGAGGACCTCGTCGCGCTGACGATCGAGGCCTCCGCGATGGCGCGCGTGCCGCTTGCCGGCACGAGCTGGATCCCCGGCCGCGACGGCCGCTGACACCCCCGATCTGACGAGCGAGCTGATGTCTTTCCTGTTGACCTGCCCGAACTGCGGCGTGCGCGAGGTGGCCGACTTCGGCTTCGGCGGCGAGGTCTCGCCGCGCCCGGCGTCGCGCCCCGAGTCGCTGCGTGCATTGGCTGCGTCCGCGTACTTCCGCCGCAACGTCGCCGGCGTGCAGCGCGAGTGGTGGGTCCACCGCTCCGGCTGCGGACAGTGGTTCCTCGCCGAACGCGACACACGCACCAACGACGTGAAGTGGACCGCGCGGCCCGACGAGGCGCCCGCCGCGACCAGAGAGCCGGTGCGCGCATGACCCGTCTGAGACCGCAGCCCGCCGAGCGGATCGACCGCTCCAAGCCGATCTCGTTCAGCTTCGACGGCAAGCAGGTCGACGCGTTCGAGGGCGACACGATCGCCTCCGCGCTGCTCGCTTCCGGGCGCAAGGTGATGGCGCGCAGCTTCAAGTACCACCGCCCGCGCGGCGAGCTGGGCGGCGCGGCCGGCAGCGGAACCGCGCTCGTGCAGGTCGGCGACGAGCCCGGTGTGCGCGCTGCGGCGCGTCTGGTCGTGCCCGGTCTGCGGGTCGAGCACCAGAATGCGTGGCCGTCGCTCGACTTCGACGTGATGCGCGCGACCGACAAGTTCGGCGGCCCGTTCACGCCGGTCGGCTTCTACTACAAGACCTTCATCCGCCCGCGGCGGATGTGGCCCGTGTACGAGCGCGTGCTGCGCAAGGCAGCGGGCCTCGGCCGCCTGCCCGCCAGACAGCACGAGCGGCTGTGGGAGACCGAGTATCGCCGCCGCCACTGCGACGTGCTCGTGATCGGCGGCGGCCTCGCCGGGCTGTCCGCCGCGCTGCGCGCGGCGCGGATGGGCGCCGACGTCGTGCTGTGCGACGAGGACGTCGAGCCCGGTGGCGCGCTGCTGGCAGAGGGTCGGCACGAGCACGTCCGCGCCCGTGCGGACGAGGCGCGCGCCGCCGGTGTCGAGATCCTCGCGGGCGCTCCCGCGCTCGGCTACTTCGACGGGCTCGTGCCGATCTGGCAGGGCGACACGCTGCACCAGGTGCGCGCGCGGCAGTTCGTCAGCGCGACCGGCGCGCTGGAGCAGCCGCTCGTCTTCCTCGACAACGACCTGCCGGGGATCATGCTCGCCGGCGGCGCGCGCCGGATGGCCGCGCTCTACGGCGTCGCGCCGGGGACGACGGCGGTCGTCGCGACGGTCGGCGACGAGGGACTGGAGGCCGCGCTCGGCCTGCACGCCGCCGGCATCCGGATCGCGGCCGTCGCGGACCTGCGTCCCGACGCGGCCGCTCGACCCGCCGCCGAGCGTCTCGTCGCGGCGGGCGTCGAGCTGCTGCCGGCGACGACCGTCGTGCGAGCGCGAGGCAACAGCGCCGTCGAGCGCGTCGTGCTGGCGCGGATCGACGGCGCCGGGCGCGCGCTGCCCGGAAGCGCGCGCGAGCTGCACTGCGACCTGCTGGCGGTCAGCGGCGGCCTGGTGCCCGCCAGCTCGCTGCTGCTGCAGGCCGGCGCGCGCTCGCATCACGATGCCGCCACCGGACGTTTCCTGCCCGGCGCGCTGCCGCCGGGCGTGCATGCCGCCGGCGCCGTCGCGGGACACCCCGCCGGCGCGGCGGAGCTGGCCGGCACGGCGGCCGGCGCGAGCGCCGCCGTCGCGCTCGGCCTCGGCGGCCAGAAGGCGCGACGCGAGCTGCAGGAGGCGCGCGCGCTGCTGGACGCCTGCGAGCCGGCCGCCCCGCAGGCACCGGTCCCCGCCTGCGCTCACGATGGCCGTGGAGGTGGCAAGGCGTTCGTCGACCTCGACGAGGACGTGACCGTCAAGGACGTGCGCCGGGCGGCGGACGAGGGCTTCGACGTGATCGAGTTGGCGAAGCGCTACACGACCGTCACGATGGGGCCGACGCAGGGGCGCTACTCGCAGCTGCCGTCGGTCCGTGTGCTGGCCGACCACACCGGCAGATCGCTCGCCGACGTCGGCCTCACGACGGCCCGCCCGCCGTGGTCGACCGTTCCGCTCGGCGCGCTTGCGGGGCGGCCGATCGAAGCGGCGAAGCGCTCCGCTCTGCACGCCCGGCACCGCGAGCTGGGCGCGACAGTGCGCTGGGCCGGGGACTGGCGCCGCGCCTACGACTACGGCGATCCGGAGGCGGAGGCGCTCGCGGTGCAGGAGACCGCCGGCGCGATCGACGTCTCGACGCTCGGCAAGCTGCTGCTGCGCGGCCCCGACGCCGGCGAGCTGCTGGACCGGCTCTACCCCAACCGCATGAGCACGCTCAGACCCGGTCGCATCCGCTACGGCGTGCTGCTGTCGGAGATGGGGCGGATCACCGACGACGGGACCGTCTGCCGGCTCGACGACGAGACCTTCTACGTCACGACGACCTCGGCCGGTGCGGCAGCGGTCGAGCGCTGGTTCTCGTGGTGGCTGACCGACTGGGGCCTCGACGCACGGCTGACCGATGTGACGCAGGGAACCGCCGCGATCAACCTCGCCGGGCCGAAGGCGCGCGACGTGCTGGCGGCGGTGACCCCGCTGGACTGCTCCAACGCCGCGTTCGAATACCTCGAGGCGAAGCACGCGGAGGTCGCGGGCGTGCCGTGCCTGCTGCTGCGGATCGGTTTCGTCGGCGAGGTCGGCTACGAGATCCACTGCGCCGCTCCGCAAGCGCAGCGCGTCTGGGACGCGCTGTTCGAGGCCGGCGCCGCGCACGGCCTGCGGCCGTTCGGGCTGGAGCCGCAGCGGATCCTGCGGCTGCAGAAGCTGCACGTGCTGATCGGGCAGGACACCGACTCCGAGTCGACGCCGTACGGCGCCGGGATGGACTGGACGGTCAAGCTCGACAAGCCGCAGGACTTCATCGGTCGCTGGGCACTGGAGCACGCGGCCGAGCGCGATCCCGCGCACGCGCTCGTCGGCTTCAGCGTCCCGGGCGGGCGCATCCCGCACGAGGGCGCGGTCGTGACCGTCGGCGGCATGCCCGCGGGCCAGGTGACGAGCGCGCGCCGCTCGCCCAAGCTGGAACAGACGATCGGCATGGCGTGGGTTCCGCACGAGCTCGCGCACGACGGCGCGCGTCTGACGATCTCCGACGCCGGCACGTCGTTCGACGCCGTGGTCACGACGAAGCCGTTCTACGACCCCGAAGGAGCGGTCCTGCGCTCATGAGCACCCTTGCCTTCCTGCGCGCCGACCACGGCGCCACCGCACCTCTGCCGCGCAGCCCGCTGGCGGCGGAGACGGCCGCGGCGGGCAGCTCGCCTGCCGCCTGCCGCGACACCGTCGGCTGGGCCGACAGCTCACTGCTCGGCAAGCTCGAACTGCAAGCGCCGGCCGACGAGCTGGCCGGTCTGCGGGCCGCGCTCGGCTTCGAGCAAGCGGCCGCCGGCGTCGCCGCGCGCGGCGACGCCGGCTGGTGGTGCCCGCTGACGCCGACGCGTGCGCTGCTGTTGGGCGCGGCGGGCGCGACCGGCGCGCTGGCCGCGCTGGTGGATGGCGCCGACGGGACTGCTGGCCAGAGCGCCGCTCGCGTGCTCGACGTCACGGCGCAGTTCGCCGCCATCACGCTCGCCGGCCCGCTCGCGCGTGAGACGATCGCGCGCTTCTGCGCGCTCGACCTGCGGCCCGCGCACGCGCCGGTCGCGGCGCTGCGGCCGGGATCGGTCGCGCGAATGCCGGGGATCGTCGTCCGCGAGGCCGAGGAGCGCTACCTGCTGCTGTTCGGCGCGGCCTACGCGAGCTACGCGTGGGAGGTCGTCGCAGACGCCGGCGCGCGGCTCGGCGGTGCTGCCGTGAGCGAGGACGCACTGCCTCCGATCAACGCTCCGAAGGAGGTCGGTTCGCATGCGTGATCTGTTTCGCAAGCGTCGTATGTGGCGTCCGCCGTCGCGGCTCAGAGACAGCTACGACGTCGTGATCGTCGGCGCGGGCGCGCATGGGCTGGCGACCGCCTACTACCTCAAGCAGCACGGCATCACGAACGTCGCGGTGCTCGACAAGGGCTATATCGGTGGCGGGGCGGCGGGGCGCAACACGACGATCTTGCGCTCGAACTACAAGACGCCGGAGGGCGCGCGCTTCTATGACGCGAGCGTGAAGTTGTACGAGGGGCTCGCTCAGGATCTGAATTTCAACCTGCTGTTCTCGCAGATCGGGCACATGACGCTCGCGCATTCCGATCGCGCGATGTTCGTGATGGCCAACCGCGCCGAGGTCAATCGGCTGCAGGGGATCGACTCGCGATTGATCACGCCGGAGGAGGTGCAGGAGCTGGCGCCGGCGATGTACGTCGGGCCGGAGACGACCTATCCGATCATGGGCGCGCTGTACCACCCGCCGGGCGGGATCATCCGTCATGACGCGGTCGTGTGGGGCTACGCGCGCGGCGCCGACGAGGGCGGGGCGGAGATCCACCCCGGCACGGAGGTGACGGGCTTCGAGATGGAGGGCGGCCGCATCTCGGCGGTGCGGACGAGCAGAGGCCGCGTGAAGGCCGGCGTGGTGCTCAATTGCACGGCCGGCTGGTCGTCGATCGTCAACGACATGGCCGGGGTGCCGCTGCCGATCACCACGCACATCCTGCAGGCGTGCGTGACTGAGCCGGTCAAGCCGTTCCTCGATGTCGTCGTCGTCTCCTCGCAGATGCACGTCTACATCTCGCAGTCCGATCGCGGCGAGTTCGTGATGGGCTCGGAGATCGAGCCGTGGACGACGTATCGGATGAACGGCACGCTCAACTTCCTGCAGGACCTCTCGCGGCACACGCTGGAGCTGTTCCCGCAGCTGGAACGGGCGCGGCTGCTGCGTGCCTGGGCCGGGCTCTGCGACCTCTCGCCCGACTACAGCCCGATCCTCGGCACGACCGCGGTCGAGAACTTCCACGTCTCCGCGGGCTGGGGCACCTACGGCTTCAAGGCCGCGCCGATCGTCGGCAAGACCTTGGCGGAGCTGGTCGCGACCGGCAGGACCCCGGAGCTGATCGCCCCGTTCACGCTCGAGCGCTTCTACGAGGACAGATTGGTCTCCGAGCTCGCCGCCGCAGCCGTCAGCCACTGACGCCGACCACCTCCCGACCGACCTCAGGATGATGACCTCTCCCACGCTCCAGACCGCGCCGGACCGCGCCGAGGAGGCCCCGGCAGTGCAGCTCACCCGCCTCGTCTGCTCGTGCCCCGACAGGCCGGGCATCGTCGCCGCCGTCTCGCGCTTCCTCGCCGATGCCGGCGCGAACATCGTCAGCTCCTCGCAGTACTCGACCGACCCGCGCGACGGCACGTTCTTCGTGCGGATCGAGTTCACGCTCGCGCTCAGCGCCCGCGACCAGCTCGCCGAGCGCTTCGGCCTCGCCGTCGCTGACCGCTTCGAGATGCGCTGGCGGATGTGGGACGCCGAGCGCAGAAAGCGCGTCGCGGTGCTCGTCTCCAGACACGACCACGCGTTGATGGAGCTGCTGTGGCGCTGGCGCCGCGGCACGCTCGACGCCGACCTCGTGCTGGTCGCGTCCAACCACGCCGACCTGCGCGCCGACGTCGAGAGCTTCGGGCTGCCGTTTCACCACGTGCCCGTCAGAAGAGGGGAGAAGCCCGCGGCGGAGGCGGCGCTGCTGGAGCTGCTCGCCGACAGGGCGGACCTCGTCGTGCTGGCGCGCTACATGCAGATCCTCTCGGGCGACTTCCTGCAACGGCTCGGGACGCCGGTGATCAACATCCACCATTCGTTCCTGCCGGCCTTCGAGGGCGCCGGCCCGTACGAGCGCGCGAAGGAGCGCGGCGTCAAGCTCGTCGGCGCGACCGCCCACTACGTGACCGAGCAGCTCGACGCCGGTCCGATCATCGAGCAGGACGTCGTGCGCGTCAGCCACCGCGACGATGCGCCGGCGCTGACGCGACTCGGCGCCGACGTCGAGCGGGCGGTCTTCGCGCGCGCCGTCCAGTGGCATTGCGAGGACCGCGTGCTCGTGCACGGCAACACGACGGTCGTATTCTGAGCATGGGCTTCACGAACGTCTACGGCGTACCGGGGAGGAGCGGCGCCGGCGCCGAGTCGCCGCGCGCGCGGGCGGTCCTGCTCGACGGCAGAGCGGTCGCGGCCACGCTGCGCGAAGAGACCGCCGCCGCGGTCGCCGCGCTGCGCGCACGGGGGCGGGAGGCACCGGCGCTTGCGACGATCCTCGTCGGTGAGGACCCCGCCTCGCACGTCTACGTCGCCGCCAAGCACCGCGCCTGCGAGGCGGTCGGGATCCGCTCGCTCGACCACCGCCTCCCGGGCGACGTCGAAGGCGAGCGGCTGGCCGAGCTGATCGGCTCGCTCAACGCCGACGACGCCGTCAGCGGGATCCTGCTGCAGCTGCCGCTCCCGTCCCAGCTCGAGGCGTCGGAGTTCATCGACCTGATCGACGTGGGCAAGGACGTCGACGGCCTCACGACCGCGAATGCCGGCCAGCTGTGGCGCCAGCGGGACGGACTGCGGCCGTGCACCCCGGCGGGCATCATCGAGCTGCTGGATCGGTGCGGCGTGCCGATCGCCGGCCGCCACGCGGTCGTCGTCGGCCGCTCGGACCTCGTCGGACGACCGCTCGCCGGCCTGCTGCTGCGGCGTGACGCGACCGTCACGATCTGCCATCGGCACACCGCCGACCTGCCGGCGGTCTGCCGCGGCGCCGACATCCTCGTCGCCGCGTGCGGGATCCCGCGGCTGATCGGTGTCGAGCACGTCAGACCGGGCGCGGTCGTCGTCGACGTCGGGATCACACGCACCGACGACGGCCTCGTCGGCGACGTCGACTTCGACGCCGTCGCCACCGTCGCCGCCGCGATCACGCCGGTGCCCGGCGGGGTCGGCCCGATGACGATCGCGCTGCTGCTGGCCAACACCGTCGCAGCGCTTCCCTCTACGACAGACAAGGATCGGTGAGCTCACGTGACCAATTCGTGGCGCATCTCGGCGCTGGCCTCGCGACATGTCGCGCTCGGGTCCGCGCTGGAGGACTGGAACGGGATGGGGACGGCTTGGACCTACGGCTCCAGCTTGGCCGACGCGCACGAGGCGATCCGCACGCGAGCGGGGCTGATGGACGTCTCGGGCCTGAAGAAGGTCCACTACGTCGGCCCGCACGCGGAGAGCCTGCTGCAGGAGGCGGTCACGCGCGACGTCTCGAAGCTGCACCCGGGCAAGTGCGTCTACGCGACGATGCTCGACGAGCGCGGCACGTTCGCCGACGACTGCATCGTCTACCGCACCGGCCCCAACGCCTTCTTCGTCGTCCATGGCGCCGGCGCCGGCCACGAGCTGCTGACGCGCTCGGCGGTCGGGCGCAGCGTCGCCGTGCTGTTCGACGACGACCTCCACGACCTCTCGCTGCAGGGGCCGTCGGCTGTCGACTTCCTCGCGCGCCACGTCGACGGGATCCGCGAGCTGCCGTACTTCCACCACATGCAGACCAGATTGTTCGGACGGCCGGTGATGATCTCGCGCACCGGTTACACGGGCGAGCGCGGCTACGAGATCTTCTGCAAGGCGCGGGACGCGCCGGCGATCTGGGACACGATCCTGGAACAGGGCGCCGACCTCGGGATCGTGCCGTGTGCGTTCACGACGCTCGATTGGCTGCGGGTGGAGAGCTACCTGTTGTTCTATCCCTACGACAACTCGCAGATGTATCCGTTCGCCGCGGACGCGGCCGGCGACACGCTGTGGGAGCTGGGCCTCGACTTCACCGTCTCGCCCGGGAAGCAGGGCTTCCGCGGCCAGGGCGAGCACGAGCGGCTGCGCGGGCGGGAGCGCTTCAAGATCTACGGGGTCCTGCTCGACGGCGACGGCGATCGCGCGTTCGCCGCGGCCGAGGGTGACACGCTGTGGGCGGACGACCGCCAGGTCGGCATCGTCACCTGCGCGATGCACTCGCGGCTGACGGGTCGCTCGATGGCGCTCGCCCGCGTCGACGTTCCCTTCGCCGTGCCCGGCAGAGCCGTCGAGGTCCGCGGCAGCCTGACAGCCGCCGCCGTCACCCATGCGCTCCCGTTCGACGACCCGGAGAAGCAGAAGCGCACGGCGAGAGGGTGATCGCCGGGCGGGCGGTCAGGGGGCGAGCAGGACCGGCAGCGAGACGAGCTCGGCGCCGACGCGGATGCGCAGCATGGCGGTGCCCGCGCCCTTGCGGGGGCGCGTGACGGTCACCGCGATGCGGCGCGGGCCGCCGGCGCGCGCGGCGGCGCCGACGCGCGGACGGGCGACCTGCCGCATCAGGCCGCAGGCGATGCGACGCTCGACGGTCGCCGTCCTCACGCTCTTCGCCCCGCTCACCGTCGCCTCGATGCGGACCTTGCCGCGGCCGCGGTCGCGAACCCGGACGATCCGCAGCGGCTGGGACAGCGAGACCGGCTCCGAGCGGGTGCTGCCGGCGGTCGCGACGTAGGCGACGTCGGTGGCCTTCAGGCCCCGCGGGCGGGCGACGACGACCGACCAGCCGCCCGTCGCGTTCACGGTCGGGCGGGCGACCTCGCGCCCTGCGCGCACGATCGCGATGCGCGTGCCGGCGAGGTCGGCGGCGGCGACGCCGCGCAGGCGCACCCGCTTGCCGCTGACCGAGACGGCGGTGATCGCCAGCGACCGCGTGCACAGCAGCGGCGAGCGCTCGGCGGCCGCGACCTGCCGCGGCGTCAGGACGGGCGGGAGCGGGGTCGCGGACCCCCTCGCGGGCGCGGACGGCGAGCCCGGGGCCGCGATCCACTGGGTCAGCTGGGCGTCGACGCGCGTGAAGCCGGGGATGCCGAGGTACGAGGCGCGCACCAGGTGGGCGCCGGCGCGCAGCCCGGTCACCGGTGCGGAGACGGCGGTCGCGCCCGCGGCGACGGCGACGGGCGGCCCGTACGGGCGGCCGTTGACGCTGAACTGGACGTTCCCGCCCGGCGTGCCGAGCGCGGGCGGCGCGATCCCGAGCTGCATCGTGAAGCGCGGCGCTCTGCCGAGCGCGGCCCCGGGATCCGAGCTGCGGATCGTGCCGAGCGTCGCCGCCGGGTCGACGCCCTGCGTCGCGCCGGCCGCGTTCGCGAAGAAGCTGGCGTCGCCGCCGTAGCTGGCGAGCAGCACGTGGGGTCCGGCGGCGAGCGCGGGGATCGCGACCGAGTCGGCACGGCCGTCGCGCAGCGGCACCGGCTGGCCGACCGGGGCGCCGTCGACCGTGAACGTGACGGCGCCGGTCGGATTCCCGGTCGCGGCGCCGGCCGCGGCGACCTGCGCGTGCAGCCGCACCGGCTCGCCGAAGACGGAGGGATCGGGCGTCGCCTCGAGCGTCACGGTGGTGCGGCCCTGGCCGACGAGCTGGGCGAGCGCCCCGCGCGAGGCCGAGAAGTCGAGGCTGCCCGGTTCGTAGCGGGCGGTGATCTGATGGGCGCCGGGCAGCTCGGGCGCCGTCACCGCGCACGTGGCCTGGGCGGCGACGAGCGTGACGCCGTCGCACGCGACGATGCCGTCGACGAGGACGTCCACTCCTCCGGTCGGGACGGCGGCCGGGCTCGCCGACGGCGGCTTCACGGTCACGGTGATCAGCGAGGCCTGCCCGACCACGGGGCTGCGCGGGTCGGCCGTCAGCTCCGTCGCCGTCGCGGTCGCGCCGACCGACTGCACCGCGTCCGCGGTGGCCGGCGCGTAGCGCGGCGAGCCGTCGTAGGTGGCGGTGACGTCGTGGGTGCCGGAGGGCAGCGCGATCGCGTTCGATCTCGCCGACCCGTCGGTCAGCTCGACCGGCCCGCCGAGCGGCGTCCCGTTTACGGCGAAGGTGACCGAACCTGTCGGCGTCCCGGCGCCCGGGGCGAGCGCATTCACGTCGGCGGTGAAGGTGACCGGGTCGTCGTCCTCCGACGGGTTCGCCGAGGAGCTGACGTCGATCGCGGTTCCGGCGCGGATGACGCGCTGCGTCGTCGTCCCGCTGCTGCCGACGAACTGGCCGTTGGAGAGGTAGCGCGCGGTGACGGTCACGCCTTCGGCGAGCCGGACCGGCGTGGACAGCGCGGCGCCGTCGGCGTCGAGCGGCACCGATTGCCCGACGCTCTGCCCGTCGATCTCGAAGACGATGGTCCCGGCGGGTGTCGGCGCGGTCGACGGCGATTGCGCGACCTGCGCGAGGAAGCGGATTTGCTCGCCCGTCACCGACGGGTTGCCCGGGACGGTCGAGAGCGAGGTCGCCGTGACGGCCGGATCGTTGGTGAGCGCGTAGCGTGCCGGCTGGGCGACGCCGTCGACCGTCGCGATCGCGGAGAACGCTCCCGCGATCGTTCCCGCGATCAGCGGCGGCGCGGTCGCGACGCCGGCGGCGTCGGTCGTCACCGTGACGGTGCGCGGGTTCGTGCCGCCGTCGTCGAAGGTCGCGCTCGCGCCACTGGCCGGCAGCGTGAAGGTGACGGCCAGGCCGGGGATCGGCGCGTCGTTGGCCGCGATCACGCGCGCCTGCAGCAGGCCCGGGTAGCGGGAGCCGATCGTCGTCTCCTGGACGCTGCCGCCGGCCGCGGAGACCGCCTTGACGTCGATCGACCAGTCCAGCTCGACCGCGCCCTGGCAGGCGGGGAACTGGCCGCCGTCGGCCGGGCAGGTCCCCTGGTCGACGGTGAAGGCCGGGTCGACGACGGCCGGGTCGGCGAACGAGTCGCCGCCGGCCCCGCCGCCGCCGCCGAAGCCGTAGGTGAGGTCGGCGCAGCCGGGCACGGCGGCCAGCACGATCCCGCCCGCGCGGGCGCGGACAGCGCCCGCGCGGCGCGCGAAGTCGGGTGTGACGGGGAAGTCGGGGTTCTGCCAGCTGGGGTCGATTCTGTCCTCGGTCGGGTCGAAGCGGCTGCCGGCGCCGCCGCCGAGCATGCCGCCGCCACCGCCGCCGCCGCCACCGGAGTTGAGGCCGCAGTCGAACGGGCCGTAGCGGTCGGAGTCGCCGCCGTTGGTGCCGCTGCCGCGCTGGGGCAGCCCGAACACGTTGCCTTCCGACTTTCTGGACTGTGCGGCCGGCGGCTGCGACCCGGCGCTGCCCTGCGGCGAGCCGGCCCCGCGCCCGCCGGCGCCGTCACCGCCCGCGCCGCCCGGCAGCCCGTCGCTCTGGTTCTCCCAGCGCAGGCCGTTGCCGCCCGCGCCGCCGCCACCGCCGGCCACGACGAGCGGCGCGCCGCCGTCGGGCCCGAAGGCGCTGCCGCCGCCGCCGCGGTTGCCGTCGAACGCGAACGGGCCGCCCTTGCCCTGGGCGCCGCCGGATCCGTAGCCGAGGCCGCCGTCGTAGCCGCCGACGACGACGCTGAGACAGCTGCCGCCCGCGACCGGCACGACGCCGGTGGCGATGCCGGGACGGCCGCCGGCGCCGGTCTTGCCGGTCGAGCTGCCGCCATGGCCGCCGCGCACGGTGAAGCGCACTCTGTCGACGAACGCGGGGATCGCGAACTGCTGCGTGAAGCCGGTGTAGCCGAAGATCTGCGAGGTCTGGCTCGCGGGCGGCGGATCCGGGCAGATGCCCGCGGCCGCGGCGGTGCCGGGCAGCGCGGCGGCGAGCGCGGCGAGCGCGCTGAGCGCGCCGGTCACGGGGAGCGCGCGGGAGCGCGAGCGGCGCAGGGTGCTCATCGGGTGCTCCTCGCGGGGGCGACGACCGTGACGGTTCGCCGCGTGGTCGTCGGCCGTCCGGCCGGGATCTCGACCGTCGCCTGCAGGCGCAGCCGCTGCCGCCCGGCTCTCGCCAGCGCGCGCCGGGCCGTGGCGCCGAGTCGGAGGCGAACCGCGCGAGCGGCGCCGCCGCTGACGGAGATGGGCGCTGAGGCGACCGGGCGGGCGCCGGCGCTTCCCAGCGTCAGTCGGCCCGCGCAGCGCGCCCAGGCCGGGCAGCGGACCTGGACCGCGAGCGAGCCGTCGCGGCCCGCGGTGATCGCGGCGCCGCTGAGCGACAGCGCGGGCGCGCGGCGCGCCAGCAGCCGCAGCGGCCGCGCGACGGTCGCCTCGGCGGCGTTCGCGGGGACCGCCGTCGCCGTCAGCCGGAGGCTGCCCTGAGCGGCCAGCACGCGCTCGGCCGCGCGCGTGAGCTGGACGCGCACCGCGCGCTGCTCGCCGGCGGCGACGGTGTAGCGCTCGGCCCCGAGCACGACGCCGGCAGCGCGCCAGCCGCGCGCGCCCGGGGCGCCGAGCAGCCGGGCG